>JBGOXZ010000450.1:0-2502 GCA_041479395.1 Opitutaceae bacterium | reverse complement strand
GGTCGCCGGGTTCGAGGCCGCGCGCCTCCAGGCCCGCCGCCACGTTGTAGGGGAAGGTCAGCCGGCCGATGGCAGTGCCGACTTCGCGCATGCGCGAGGCGGTGGGCTCGAGGTTGCCCGGCCGGCCGAGGTGGAAGACGTTGAACTGCTCGACCATCAGCTCGGGCACGAAGTTGACCAGGCCGCCGATGCAACCTGCCGCCCCCAAATGGAAGACCTCGGGCAGACGGGTGTCGGCGCCGGAGAACACCACGAAACCCTTCCCCCAGCCCAGCCGGATCAGCACCTCGTGATAGCTGAACTCCGCGCCGCTCTGCTTGATGGCGGCCAGCGGCGCGCGATCGGCGAAACTCGCGATCGTCTCGGGGCCGATGCGGTTGCCTGTGAGTTCCGGGAAATTGTACAGCATCACCGGAAGCTGGGCCACCGCGGCGGCGCGCTCGAAAAACGCCAGCTGGTCCGCGGCCGACACCGGATAAAAGCTCGGGGGCATGATCGCGACGCCCGGCAATTCCAGCCGCCGCGCGCATCGTGCGAGTTCCGCCACCACCTCCGGGCGGATATCGCTGATGTTGGCCAGCACCGGCAGGGGCGCGGCGAGCTCGGCGACGAGCGCGAGGATGGCCTTGCGTTGTTCGACACTGAAATGCGGAAACTCGCCCGTGCTCCCCAGCGCGAGCACGCCGTGGATGCCCCGGGCCCGGAGCCAGGCGAGGTGGGCCGCCAGCGCCCGCTTGAGCACGCGCCCGCAGACATCGGTGGGGATCGCCAGCGCGGCGAAAATGCCTTCGCGAGGAAATGCGGTCTTCATGAGCGGGTGGCGGCCGGAGCCAAGCGGATCATTCGTTCGGCGGTTCAATGCTTGTCGCCGCTGCACCGCCGATGCGACGGATGCGCAGCGCGAGATAGGGTCGGCCAGGCAGCGTCACCACGCGCTGCTTCTCGTCCTCGAAATAGTAGCTGTCCTTCCGCTTCGTCACGAAGACGCCGTCGACCGGCGTGATGGTCATGTTCCAGGTGTCGATGATCTCGGCCTTGAAGGTGAAACCGTTGGCCACACCGTTCTTGTAGAGCCGGAACGGCCACGCGGTCGGCGCCTCCCGGCCGAAGTATAGCAGGTAGTATTCGCCCGGCTTGCCGCCCATGCCGGCCGGCTCCTGCCATTTGTCGATCGGGTCGATGCCGTCGGGCGGCGCGGTTTCCAGGATCTGTCTGAGGAACGCCAGCCGCGCCGGGCTCAGGCCGCGGAGCGTGCCCCCCTGCCCCAGCCAGACGACGTCGCCCTGGTCCTTGAAGTACTCGCTGTGCCCCACGTAGGTGCCGGCGACCGTGCCGGCCCAGAATCGGTGCACCAGTTCCTGCCCGGAAAGCTGCGCCCAGCGCCTGTCGATGTCGCCCTCGTATTTGACCTCGTCGTAGACGATCGGCTTGCGATAGACATCCCGGTAGAGTTCGGCCCGGCCCGCCTCCTCCACGGCCGCGCCGTTCTGGATGCTGGCGTGCGTCACCCACGGCTGGTTGTGGTTGTAGATGAGGGAGCCATTGTGAATGGAGCGCAAGTGTCCGTAGGGATCGCTCTGCTGCACAACCTGGAAGAAGCGGTCCCAGTCCGCTTCCGTCTTCGTCCGGAGGAAATCGTATTCGTTGGCCATCGACCACCAGACGTTCCGGTAGGCGGCCAGGCGCGCGACGACATAGCGCAGGTAGCGGTCGTCGCTCGCGGCGTCCATGCTGTCGAGGTTCCAGGTGCGGCCGTAGGGATGGAAGAGGATCAGGTCGCACTCGACGCCGAGGTCGCGCAGCTGGCCGACGCGTTTTTCGAGGAGCTGGAAGAACGCCGGGTTGAAGCGGGTGAAATCCCACTGCCGCGGCGGCGCGCCCTCGAACGGAAAAAGCGTTGGCGGCATCTTGTCGATGCCGTGGTCCTGCGGGAAGACGCACATGCGCAGCTTGTTGAACGGCGACGCCGCGAGCGTCTTCAGCGTCTGCTCCTGCATCGCCTCCGGGCGGTGCGTCCAGGTGTAGCAGGTGGTGCCGATCTGCCAGTACGGCGTGCCGTCGGCGTAGGCGAAGTGGTAGGTGTTGTGCACGCGGACTGGCCCGTGGTTGCCCGCGGCCGGCGCCGTGGCCTGGAACGCCCCGGTCCGGCCGGTGAGCTGCCAGCGGTTGCTGCGCGTCTCGTACCGCCAAGCCCCGGTCCGGTCAGGCATGAACCGCACCCGGTAGATCCCGCCGCCGTCGTAGAAGCCCGCCACCTCGACGGATCTCTCCCCGTTCGAGAACACGGCGGAAAGGCGGACGTCCGTGAACGGATTCCCGTCGGCCGGGCCCCGGAGCTCGATCTCGAAGACGCCCCACTGCTCGACCGCGCGGACCGGCGCGGCCGAATCGGCGGCGACAGCCTGGGGCCCCGCCCCCAATAGGCCGACGGCAAGGGCGCGGCAGGCAAAATGGCGGAGGAATGGCGGGAGTTGTGTTCTCATGGCGGGGATCGGAGAGGTT
>JBGOXZ010000449.1:0-2502 GCA_041479395.1 Opitutaceae bacterium | reverse complement strand
TCTCGTCGCGGCTCACGGGCGAAATCGGTTCCTCGTCCAATCCGATCTCAGGCATGACCGTCGCCACGCTGCTGCTCACCTGCCTGATCTTCCTCATGGTGGGCTGGACGGGCGGCACCTACTATGTGACGGCGCTCTCGGTGGGCGCCATCGTCTGCATCGCGTCGTCCAACGGCGGCACGACTTCGCAGGACCTCAAGACCGGTTATCTGCTCGGCTCCACCCCCCGGCTGCAGCAGCTCGCGATCCTCTTTGGCGCGCTGGCCTCGGCGCTGGTGCTGGGACCGATCCTGCTCAAGTTGAACGCCGCGGCCACGGTCTACATGCCCGCCGCGCAGGTGGCGCCCGGCCTCACCACCGACGCCTCGCAGCTCACGCGCGAGGAGCGGCTCAGCGGCCCGCAGGCGCGGGACGACGCCGGCACCTATTTCGTATGGCAGAAGACGGACGAGGCCGGTGGCCCGGCAGGCAAATACCTGGTCAACCGCGCCGGGCGCGCCGTGTGGCTCGTCGATCCGGGCATCAATGGCGTGCACCGGGAGCGGCCCGATGGCACGACCGTGAGCAAGTTCGACGCGCCGAAGGCCACGCTGATGTCCTATATCATCAAGGGCATCCTCGACCGCCGGCTGCCGTGGACGCTTGTGCTGCTGGGGGTGTTCATCTCCGTCACGCTCGAACTGGCGGGCATCGCCTCGCTGCCGTTCGCGGTGGGCGTGTACCTGCAGCTTTCCTCCACGACGCCGATCTTTGTCGGCGGCCTCATCCGCTGGCTGGTTGACCGGCTGAAGCGCGACGAGTTGAAGCACGCGCAGCTCGACGAGGAGCAGCTCGTGGCGGAGAGCGACAAGAGTCCGGGCGTCCTGCTCGCGTCGGGCTACATTGCGGGCGGCGCCATCGCCGGCATCCTCATCGCGTTCCTCACCGGGGTGCTCGACCGGACCGACGCGTTCCTGGCCAGCTGGTCCGCGGCCCACAACGCGTTCTACCATGGGCCGCATGCCGACGCGCTGGCGCTGATCCCGTTTGCAGCGCTGACCGGTTTCCTTTACCTGGTGGCGCGCGAGAAACTGCTCGCGCCGAAACCGCATCAATCGGGAATGAAATCGTAACCACGGATGGCACGGATGAACCTGAATGCCGGCTGGAACCTGGAAGCATGTCATTCTGAGCGCAGCGAAGAATCCAGCATGCCGTGTCTGGCGGCATGGCGCTCTGCAACTGGATGCTTCACTGCGTTCAGCATGACAATTGATTGGATTCATCAGGGCCCAGCGGTGTAATCCGTGGTCAAGGCAACCCCTATGAACAACGACCGTGAAGTCATCCTCAGCCGCGTGCGCGGTGCGCTCGCGCCGCTGGCCAAGCGCGCGGCCTACCCGGCTTATCCCGACGACGTGGCGGTGATGCACGAGGTGGTCGACTGGAAAGATCCCTGGAGCGTCTTCTGCGAGCGCGCCAAGCTCGTGAACGGCGAGGGCATCGAACGTGTCGAGGACGTGGTCGCGCTGCTGAAGGCGAACCGATGGCTGCACGGCTACTGCGATCCGAAGCTGTGGCCGCGGCTGGCGCCGGCCTTCGGCCTGGAGTTCACGGTCGAGACGGAATTCGACCGGGCGCGCGTCGACGACTACCAGTTCGGCATCACGCGCGCGGTCGGCGCCATTGCGGAGACGGGCACGCTCATCCTGTCGGATGCGTCGACCTCCTGCCGGCTCGGCGCGCTGGCGCCCTGGGTGCACATCGCGGTGCTGCGCCGCGAAGAAGTGATGGCCCACGTGGCGCAGGCCGTCGCCCTGCTGGGCGACGATCCGAACATCATCTGGGTCACCGGGCCGTCCAAGACCGCGGACGTGGAGGGCATTCTGATCGAGGGCGTGCACGGTCCCGGCCGGCAGATCGCGCTGCTGATGGCGTAGCGCCGGTCTCAGACCGGCGCTGCGGCGCACGCCAAAAGGCTGGCGCACGATTCGTTTGAGATGACCGCCCAGATCGCGCTGCTGATGGAGGAAAATCGGTGTAGCGCCGGTCTCAGACCGGCGCCACGACAACGGGCATGCGACTAACGCACACGATTCGCCTCACCCGCCGCAACCTTCCGCATTGGGAGATAGAGGGAGGACGGTATTTTGTGACCGTACGTTGCGCCGATGGTCTTCCGCGCGATGTGGTGACCAGGCTGCAGGAGATCCATCTGAACTTGCAGGCCGTCGAGCCGCGCTCCGAAATGTCTGCGGCCTCAAAACGCGCCTATTTCCGAACGATGGAGAAGTATTTGGATCGTGGTCTGGGGGCATGTGTGTTGCGCGAACCCGCGGTCGCTCAGGCCGTGATCTCGGAATTCGACCTACTCGTTGAATGGCAGGTGGCGGTCCCGCACTACTCCGTCATGCCGAATCACTGGCATGCGTTATTGGCGCCGCAGGAGGGTTGCGCCCACTCGTTGAGCGAGATCATGAAGCGAGTCAAAGGGCGTAGTGCGAAGGGTATTCGCCATCGGTG
>JBGOXZ010000448.1:0-2511 GCA_041479395.1 Opitutaceae bacterium | reverse complement strand
GAGATCGTAGTGGGCCTTCACGTAATTGGGTTGAGATTTGAGGGCGGCCTCATACTGCGCGGCCGCCTCGGCCCAACGGGTGCTTCGGGCGAGCGTTTCGCCCAAATTGACGCGCGCACGCGGATTGTCCGGGCAATCCCGCACAGTCTTGGTCCAAAGCGCCAGGCTGGAGCGATAGTCGTGGTTGCGCTGCGCGGTGGCGATGATGCCGGCCAGAACCAGCGCGGCCATTGGCCAGAGGATGCGCCGGCCGAGCCGTGCATGCAAGGCCAACACCAGCGGCGCGAGCACGGCGGCGATCGGCAGATACATGCGGTGTTCTGCCATCACCTGCGTCACGATGGGCACGACGCTCGAGCTCGGGGCAAGAATGACGAAGAACCACGCGCCGAGGAATCCCACGGCGGGCCGGCGCCTGAGTGCGTAGGCCGTGGCCGCCAGCGCGGGAACGATCACCAGGGCGCCGGTCCAGATGCGTCCGGCTGCCATGGTCTGGACCAGCCCGTAGTCGAAGACGAGCGGATGCGGCCAAAAGACGAGACGAAGATAATGGCTGATCGCGGGGAGTTGCGTCAGCGCGTAGGCCCACCAGGCGACCGGTCCACCCCAAGCGGCGGTGCCGCCGCGCCCGCCCGTTTGCGCGATCAGCCAACCCAGCATCAGCCAAGTCGCCGCCAGTCCCACATAGAGTCCGCGATGGCGCCGCCACGCCTCGCGAAATGAGCCGCCGACGAACGTGCGGTCATAGAGCAGGACGAGCAGTGGCGCCGTGGCCGCCGTCTCCTTGGTGGCCACACCGAGGAGGCAGGCTGCCACGCTCATTCCGAACCACCGCGCCGGCGCGGGCGACTGCGAGCCGCGCGCGAAGCAGTAGAGTGTCAGCAGGTAGAACAGCGCCGCGAGCGACTCGGCGCGCTGCACGATGTAGGTGACGGATTCAACTTGCAGTGGGTGAACAGCCCAGAGCAGCGCGATCAGCAGCGCGAGCCAGCCGGCATCGGCGTCGTATCGCGTCGCCAGGGTTGGCGAGCGCAGCGTCCGGCGCGCCAGACCGAGGAGCGTCAGCGCAGCCAGGGCGTGGATGAGGAGGTTGAGGGCGTGGTAGCTCCACACCGCCTCGCCGCTCAGGGCGTAATTCAAGGCAAACGACAGATTCAGCAGCGGCCGGCCGCCGAGGGTGGAGCCGTCGGCCGGGGGCGAGAGCGCCGTCGCCCAGCGCCGGATGGTCGGATTGTGGAGGATCGACGGCAGGTCGTCGAACACCAGGATGCCGCCGAGTGAATCAGCATAGGCGGCAAGCACCGCGAGGATGACGAGCGCGACCCCAAGCCATGGCGTCCGGGCGGAGAAGGGCGGGGCAATCGGAACGGGAGAGGCGATGGTGCGTTCAGCGGTCATCACCGGATCCGCCGGCAAGGAATGCCGGCAGCTGACGCCAGAATTCTTCGGCGAGCACGCGCTTCACCTCGGCCAGGTCGAATTCGCGGCCGAGTTCCTGCCGGAGCGAGGTGACGGTGCCGTCAGCGATGCCGCAGGGCACAATGCCGGTGAACGGGGCGAGGTCGTTGTTCACATTGAGGGCGAAGCCGTGGTACGTCACCCAGCGTTTCACCGCCACGCCGATGGCCGCGATCTTGCGCGAGCCGAGCCAGATGCCGGTCTGGCCGGGGCGGCGGGCCGCGGCGAGGCCGAGATTGCCGAGGGCGTTGATGAGCACCTGCTCGAGAAATCGCAGATAAGCATGGAGGTCCTTGCGCGCGATCAGGCTGATGATCGGGTAGCCGACGATCTGGCCGGGTCCGTGGTAGGTGATGTCGCCGCCGCGGTTGGTTTCGACGACCTCGATGCCGCGGCGCGCGAGCTCACCGGCGTTCCACAGCAGGTGGCGGGTGGCGCCCAGGCGCACGCCGAGCGTGTAAACCGGCTCGTGCTCGGTGAAAACCAGGGTGTCGCCGATCTCGCCCGCGAGCCGCCGCGCGACCAAATCCTCCTGCCGGCGCCAGGCCGGGGTGTAGGGCGTGCGACCCCAGTCGACGGTGGCGGGGGCGAGGATCTGCGGAGCGGCAGACGTGGCGGCGGAGGCCATGATCCTGGGGACTATCGTCGGCGGGACCGGTTCATGCAACTCATGCCGTCACCGCGTCGCTCGGGAGGCGGAGTTTCAGCGCACCAGCCACAGGCTTGCAGCACCGGCGACAATGGTCAGTCCGAGCACCAGCGCCACCTGGCGCCGCAGCGTGGGCGAGCCGAGCGAGAGCGCGAAGCCGGCCTTCATCACGGAATTGCCGATGGCCGCCACCACCACGGCCTGCGCGGCAAGCACGGGCGTCACCGATCCGTCGTTGCGGCCGTTGGCCATGAGCAGGGAAATGGCGTCCATGTCGGTCAGGCCGGACAGGAAACTGAGGGGCAGCAGGCCGCCGTGCCACTGGAGGCTGGCGACGGCTTTCACGAGGAAGGCGACCACGGCGTAGATCAAGGCAAACTTGATCGCAATGCCCAGACTGAGCG
>JBGOXZ010000447.1:0-2517 GCA_041479395.1 Opitutaceae bacterium | reverse complement strand
CGACCAGGAACATGTCGGGCGCCGGCTTGCCGCGGCCCGACGGCACGTCCGCCGGCGTCACCACAATGCGAAAGAGCGCATCGAGGCCGGTGAGCTTGAGCGCCTCCTGCGCCACCTCCGGCATGCCGCCGGTGACGACCGCGACCGGATGCGTCTTCGCCACGCGGCGGGCGAACTCCACCACCGGGGTGATGAGCGTCGCCTTCCGGAGGCGGGCGAGATAGATCTTCTCCTTCACGTGCTCGACCTTGGCGGCGTCGAGCTTCACGCCGTAATGTTCGCCGATCCGCTGGGCCACCAGCAGGGTCGGCACGCCGCCCAGCGAGTAGAAATAGTCCTCCTCGAGATCGCGCCCGAGACCGCAGCGCCGCAGCGCCTCGCGCCACGCCACGAAATGCAGCGGCATGGTGTCGACCAGCGTGCCGTCGAGATCGAACAGGTAGCCCGCGAAATCACCCTCGGGAATGACCAGCTTCATGGAGCCGCGCAACAGAGCAAACCCCGCGTCCGCTGGCAACTGAAACCGGCGATTCCCCTCAGCCGGACCCGGCAGGCGGCGCCGGCGCCGCCTGCAGAGCGGGCCGCCCGAATCGGGTCTCGCGCCAGCGCAACGCCACGGTCACCAGTCCGATCAGCGCCGGCACCTCCACCAACGGCCCGACCACCGCCGCGAACGCCGCGCCCGAGTGGATGCCGAACACGCCCACCGCCACGGCGATCGCCAGCTCGAAATTGTTGCCCGTCGCCGTGAAGGCCAGCGTGGCGGTCCGGGCATAATCCGCGCCGGCGCGCACGCTCATCCAGAACGTCACCGCGAACATCACCGCGAAATAGACCAGCAGCGGGAGGGCGATGCGCAACACGTCGAGGGGGATGCGCAGGACCGCGTCGCCCTTGAGGCTGAACATCACGAAAATCGTGAACAGCAGCGCGGCGAGCGTGAGCGGACTGATCAGCGGCAGGAATTTGCCGTCGTACCAGGCGACGCCCGCCGGCCCGCGCCGCAAGGCCCGCCGGCCCAACCAGCCGGCCAGGAACGGAATTCCCAGGTAGATGAACACGCTTTTCGCCACGGCCGCGATGGTGATGCTGGAAAGATCGAGCGCCCCCAGTTCCACCCCGATCAGCGGCGGCAGCACCTTGAGGAAGAACCAGGCCAGCGGCGCGTAGCAAAAGACCTGGAACAGCGCGTTGAACGCCACCAGTCCCGCACAGTACTCCCGGCTGCCCTGCGCGAGGTCGTTCCAGACAATCACCATCGCGATGCACCGCGCGAGACCGATGAGCACGAGGCCCGCGAAGTAGTCCGGATGGTGGCGCAGGAAGATCACCGCGAGCGTGAACATCAGCACCGGTCCGACGAGCCAGTTCTGCACCAGCGAGAGGCCGAGCACCCGCCGGTCGCGAAAGACGTCGCCCAGCTCCTCGTAATGCACCTTCGCGAGCGGCGGGTACATCATGAGGATCAGCCCGATCGCGATCGGCACCGACGTGGTGCCCACGCTCCATGCGGTGAGCGCCTGGGCGATCTGCGGCACGTAGCGGCCGGCGAGCAGCCCCGCCGCCATCGCGAGGAAGATCCAGAGCGTCAGGTAGCGGTCGAGAAACGACAGCCGGCCCAGCAGCGGATGTTTTTCCGGATTCATCGCGCCGGCTCCTCCTCCCTAGCGGGCCGGCCGTCGCGGCCGATCGCGTTGAGGTCGGCCGCCCGGAAGACGGCCAGCTTGTCGTCGGGAAACGCACAGAACAGCTCCACGCGCCGCGCGATCTGCGAAGCCACGTCGACAAAGGCCCGGTACTTCTCCGCCTCCGTGCCCTGCACCGCCGCCGGATCGGGCGAGCCCCAGTGTCCCACCACCGGCTGGCCCGGCCAGATCGGACAGGACTCCCGGGCGCGGTCGCACACCGTGATGACGAAATCAAAGTTCACCCCCTTGAACTCATCCCATGACTTCGACCGCGCACCGCCGGCGTCGAGGCCGTAGCGCTCCTGGAGCACCCGCACGGCGAGCGGATTCACCCGACCAGTCGGGTGCGAGCCCGCGCTGGATGTCTCGAACCGCCCGGCGCCTTTGGCCCGGAGCAGGTATTCGCCAAAAATCGACCGGGCGGAGTTGCCGGTGCAGAGGATCAACACCTTGAAGGGAGGACGTGAGGTCATGGGAAATTCTGCCGGGGAACTATGACTGCGATCGCCGGGAGGCGGTCCGCGCACAAGCGCACGGGCCGGCCTTCGGCAACACGGGCGCGAGCCGCTCGAGCCGGAGGCGATCGCGCCGGAAAACCGGATGCTCCGCCGCACAGTCCTGCAGGCAGGCGAGATTGGCGGCGAGCTCGCGCGGACGGTCCACCGGGAGGGCGTAGACCATCCAGTTGCCCCGGCGGGTGGCGGCGACGAACCCCCGCGCGCGCAGATAGGCCAGGTGCTTGGAAATCTTCACCTGCGGCTCGCGCAGCACCGCCTGGAAATGGCAGACGCAGAGCGGCCCGCGCAGCAGCACGTTCAAAAGGCGCAGG
>JBGOXZ010000446.1:0-2528 GCA_041479395.1 Opitutaceae bacterium | reverse complement strand
CTGCTCTGCCCCGTGGCCAGCAGGCCGCCACCACGCTCCACGAAGCGCCGCACGCCAGCGGCCTGTTCATCCGACAGCGCGCCGAGATTGGGCAGGATCAGCGCCCGGAACTGGTCGGCATCGCGCTCGAGGTGGTCGATATGAACCGGCAGATAGGGGATGCGTGCCCGGACCAGCGCCTGGCGAATGCCGTCCCACGGGAGGTCGACCTGCAACTCGGCCTCGTCGCGACCGAAGAAATCCGTGTTCTGCTGCGACCACACCACGCCCACCGTGGCAATCGGACGACGGTTGATCAAAAACGCCTCGTGGGCCTGGTGCCATTGGCAGAGGGCGACCGCCGTCTGGTACATCCGCCGGTCCTCGTCATAGGCGCCCACGTGATGCCACCACGGCTGGATGCCGCCGGCAAAACCCTCGATCATCCACAGGCGTGACTCAGGCTCCGGCTTGCTCGTCAGCCGAAAGGTCGGACTCGTGGTCTGGTACATCGCCATGCTCTCCGGGATGAGCTTGTCCCAGCCGAGCAGGCCGTGCACGAGCTTGCCCACCTCGCCGTTGCGCTGGAAGCCCGACGCGTTCTGGCGCCGCTGGTCATCGAGCATGATGATCTCCGCGCGGCGGCAGATCTCCTTGAAATCACGGAATTGCTGCGCCTGGCCCGTCACGTCGCCGCCGTTCATGCCCACCCACAGGCAGTCCGGGCCGCCCGCCGCCCGGGTGATGCGATTGTTCTGGTCCCAGATTTCGAGGCGGCGCTCATAGCTCCACTTGATCCAATCGCGATAGGTGGCGTCGTCTCAGTTCTTCGCCGCGGGCAGGCTTCCACCGGTGCGCTCGCGGAATTTCCGCCGGCAGTTCGGGCAATAACAGATGCTGTTGCGGCCCAGGCCGCTCCAGCTGTTGTCCGTGAATCCCTCCGGATGATAGCGTTCGATGATTTCGCGCAGGATGGCCGGAATGTGTTCGTCGTAATAAGGGCCGTTGACGCAGCTGACGTAAAGATCGCGCGCCCGGTAGGGCTGGCCGGCGGCGTCGACGGCAAACCAGTCGGGATGCGCGCGATAAAACTCCTCGTGCGCGCCATTGGAATCCATCCGGGCAAACACCGCCAGCCCGTCGTCGTGCGCGGCGCGGCATAACTCGCCGAAAAGATCGCGGTCGCCGAGGAACTGCGCCCGCCGGTGCATGGGCACCCGGGTGGGATAGTAGGCCACGATGCCTCCGGCGTTGATGATGACGCCCTGCACCCGCGTGCGCTGCCAATGCCGGCGCCACCAGGCGAGGTCGTAGCGCGTCGGGTCGAGCTCGGTGATGTTGGTCTGTCCCCAGCGCACCGCGCGGCGGTACCACGGCGGCCCGCCGCCCCCGGCCGATGCGCTGCTGGTTTCCGCGGCGGCAAAGCCTGTGAAAGGCGAACCCGCCAGCATCGCGGAGGCCAGGGCCGTCTGCTTCAAGAACTCGCGGCGGGATTCATGCCCGAACGGCGGAGTAGTCATGGTATGGACCAATCTGTGACCAATCTCAGTAGAACCGCCATGCTGTCTCCATGCGGGCGGACGGGTGGGCACGCGCCCCGGCGCGTGCCGTGCCCTCGGGACCGGCGGCCCGGACCAAGGTCCGGCCCTGCCACCGAACGGCAACTACCATCCCGGGTGAACCTGGCGTTCGATTGCATGGTCGCGACTACGGCTGATAGGCGCTGACGCCGCCAGCCTTCGCAGAGAAATAGGGCGCCAGCGGATCGTCCTTCAATCCTTTCAGGCCGGCGATGACGGATTGGGCGTTCAACTCGGCGCCAGCTGCGCTGGTGTGCGTGTGCGGGTCGGCGAACAGGGGGTCGACCTTCTCCGGGCCGAGTTCGTCGTACCTGCGCGCGATGATTTCATTGAGGTCGACGAAAACCACGCCCTCGGCCTTGGCCACCTGCTCCGCCCAGCCGGCGTAGCTGTCCCGGCTGCGGACGATCTTGCCGTCTTTCCAAGTCTTGCGCGGCACGAGCGAGCACACGATGAGCGTGGCGCCTTTGGCCCTGGTGTCGGCGATGAATCTGCGCAGATACCATCCGTAGGTGTGCACGATCTCGTGCTGCTTCGTCAGGAGGTTGTCGATCTCCTCCGTCTCCCCGCCCACGCCTTTGATCGTGCCGCGGGCGCGCGAGGTGTCGTTCAGCGGCCCGTTGTCATTGTGGCCGAACTGCATCATGACGAAGTCGCCCGGTTTCAGCATGGCCAGGACGCGCTCCCAGTGGCCCAGCGTCAGGTAGGTGCGGCTGCTGAGGCCGCCCACCGCGCGGTTCACCACGTTGATCTGCGCCGTGTCAAAATAGGGCGCGAGATGGTCGCCCCAGCCCCACTGCCCGTTCGCGCCGTCGCCCCGGCCGTTGCGCACCGTGGAATCGCCGATGAGAAACAGCGAGGGCAGCTTGGGGTCCGCCGGCTCGGGCAGATGCAGCCAGGCCAGGAAATCCGGCGCATGAGCCAGCTCGGCCGCGGCGGGCGCCATCTCGGCGCCCTTGGCGGAAAAGT
>JBGOXZ010000445.1:0-2535 GCA_041479395.1 Opitutaceae bacterium | reverse complement strand
AGGTTGCGGGAGGAGGCCGCCGGGAAGACATGGCAGCTACGCCGGGGCGAAATACTTCCGCTTCAGGAGGCGCCAAGCGGTCACAAAAAAGGCGGTCAGCGGCACGGCCAGCACCATGCCGAGCACGCCGCCGAGCGCCGCACCCCAGAAAAAGATCGCGACGATGATGACGACCGGATGCAGCCCCGTGCGCCCGCCCATGATCTTGGGCGTAAGAAACCAGCCTTCGACCGCCTGCACGATGATTTTCACGAGGAGCGCGAGCCCGACCAGCGCCCAGCCGCCGTCGGGCTGGAAGAAGGCGAGCGGCAGGACGACCGCGAGGCCGACGATGGTGCCGAGGTAGGGGACGATGTTCAGCACACCGAGGGCCAGGCCGATGATCAGCCCGAACCGAAGGCCAACCAGGGTGAAACCGGCGGCCAACAGCACGCCCATGATGAGGCCGATGAGGATTTGCCCGCGAAAAAAGGAAATCACGATGCCGACGAACTCCCGCGCGAGGAATACCACGTCCTCGCGGACACCCGGGCTAAGAAAGGGCAGGTGATCGGCCAGCTTCGACGTTGGTTCAGCCCGCGACAGCAGAAAGAAGAACAAATAGATCGGGATGATGGCGAGGCCGGTGGCGAACGAGAACAGGGCCAGCACGCCTGCGCCGGCAGCGCGCAGGGATGGCATCACCTGACCGAGGAAGCTCTGCAGTTCGCCGGCCAGCGCGTGCAAGGCGTTCCGGACGGCGGGATTGTCGGCATAGCGGCGGGCCAGGGCGATCCATTCGGGATAATGCTGCTGTGCATAGGCGACGACCCGCTGCCAGAATGACGGCAGATAGGAAACAAAATCCAGCACCTGCCGAACGAGCGGCGGAACGACCAGCAGCGCCAAGCCGCCGGCCGCCAGCAGAAACAAGACGTAGAGCACGATCACGGCCGCCAGCCGGCGCAAATGCAGGCGGTGCTCGAGCAGGTCGACCGCCGGGCGGAGAATGAGCGCGACGATGCCTGCCAACGCCAGCGGCCACAGCACGCCGGAAAAACGGCCCACCGCCCAGGCCAGCACCCAGAACGCCGCGCCCAGCAGGCCCGCGCTCGCCATCAGGGCAAAGAACGCGGTGGCAAAACCCACGAGCCGGCGCTGGCCGTCGGTCAACAGGTGGGGGTTGGTCGGCATGGCAGCAGGACTGTCGCGGGAATCCGGGCCGGGGCAAAGGAATTTTTCGGTGCGGCCCTCGGTCAAGGTGGGCTCGGCGGCCGGGGCGGGTCCGGCGGGGCGCGGAAGCGAGGGCGAAGGCAACCGTCGCCCGAGATTGGCCAGCCGGTGGCACGCCCGATCTCAGGTCTCGTCGTCGTGGAGCCCAAGGCCGAGGCGCATGCGGATGTCGGGGCGCTCGGCGAGTTCGTCGAGCAGTTCGTCGACGCTGAAGTCGGAAACGACGAAATCGCCGTAGACGAAAGCTGGCACGCTGCTTTCGCCGCTCACTTCGATGAGTCGCTTCAAGTCGGCATATTTTGCCGATACGTCACGGATTTCGACCTCAACGCCGTGCGTGGAGAAAAATGCCGCGGCCTGGCGGCACCAGGGGCACCCGCGCCTGATGTACAAGACCGGCCCTGCGTTCATGCACGCAGTCTAAGCGCCGCACCTCCGCAGGCAAGGGCAGAGGTGAGGGTCCGGAGCCGCCTCAGCGCCCCGCGGCGGGCGCGAAAGGATGGGTGGTCACGCTCTTTCTCCGATGATGCCGGTAAAGCCAGCGAGCCATCGCCGGCAGCAGGAGGAGGGCGCCAAGCATGTTGACCAGGAACATGAACGTGAGCAGCAGACCCATGTCGGCCTGGAACTTGAGTTCGGAGAAGGCCCACGTGCTCACGCCGATCGCGAGGGTGAGCCCGGTGAAGAGGATGGAGCTGCCGGTCTCCTTGAATGCCATGAACATGGCGTCCTCAAAATATTCGCCGGCGCGCAACGCCGCCTGCAGCCGCGCGAACAGGTAGATGCCGTAGTCCACGCCGATGCCCACCCCCAGCGCCACCACTGGCAGGGTCGAGGTCTTGAGGCCGATCTTAAGGTAAACCATCAGCGCGTAGCCGAGGCAGCTCACGATCGCCAGCGGCAGGACGATGCAAAGCGTGGCGCGCACGGAGCGGAAGGTGAGCAGGCACAGCACGATGACCGAGCCAAAGATCCAGGCCACGATGGGAAACTGGGCCGCCTGCACCACCTCGTTCGTGGCCGCCATGACGCCGGCCGTGCCGCTGGCGAGCTGGAAATGCACCTTGGGCGAGGGATGCGCCGCGCTGAAGGCTTTCACCGCGTCGGTAACCGCGCGCAGCGTTTCGGCCTTGTGATCGGTGAGAAAAATCATGACCGGCATGACGCTGCCGTCCGCGTTGAGCAGGCCGGTGGCGGTGTCGATCGGGGTGACGGCCTGAGCCAGCGCCTGCTGGTTACGCGGTAGAATGCGCCATTTGAGCGAGCCCTCGTTCCAGCCGGCGTTGACGATCTTGGCCACCGAGGAAAGCGAGAGCACGGATT
>JBGOXZ010000444.1:0-2553 GCA_041479395.1 Opitutaceae bacterium | reverse complement strand
GCTGCCAGCCGGCGCAGGGCCAGGACATAGCCCGGCAGGCCCCGGCCGCAGATCATCGCCGCGCAGGCGCCGGCGGTCATTGACTTGCGGCGGAAAGTCTCGCGCCGGCGGATGTCGGAGATGTGCACCTCGATCGTGGGGATTCCCGTGCCCGCGATGGCGTCGCGGAGCGCGATGCTGGTATGCGCGAATCCGCCGGGATTGATGATGATGCCGTCGAACGCGCGGTCGGCCAGTTCGCCGAGCTTGTCGATGAGCGCGCCCTCATGGTTTGACTGGAAGCAGGTGAGCGACACGCCGAGCTTCCGGGCCTCGGCGCGGAGCATCGTCTCGAGATCGCGGAGCGTCGCCCGGCCGTAAATTTCCGGCTCGCGCTTGCCCAGGCGGTCGAGATTGGGGCCGTTGATAACGGCAATTTTTCTCATGGATGGTGGAGAGACCTCACAGGGAGGTAGCAGAGGAAACGGAGGGAAGGGAAGGATCGTTTTGTCGTTCTAGTCTGCTTGCTCTGCGTCCTGCTGTAAAGACTCAGAGCGGATTGCCGGTCGCGATGAACTCCCACGGCAGGCGGAATTTCCGCGCGAGTTCGGCCGCCAGGGCCTGCACGCCGTGCGTCTCGGTGGCGTAGTGGCCGCAGAGGTAGAGGTTGAGACGCTGTTCCTGCGCATAGCTGAACCATTCCTCGCGCAGCTCGCCGGTCACCAGTGTGTCCACGCCGGCGGGCGCGAGCTCACGCACGGCGCCGTTGCCGCTCCCGCTGCAGAAAGCCACCGCGCGCGGCGCGGGTGAGCCGCACTCGATGGCCACGACGCGCGGGTAAAGCGCCAGGAGCTTCCGGCGCAGCTCGGCCCGCCGGAACCGGCTGGGTGCGATCCAGCCGATCGCCTCCCCTTCGTGCTCCAGAAACGGGCGGCGGGGCTTGAGCCCCACTTGGCGCGCCAGCAGGACGTTGTTGCCGATCTGCGGGTGGGCATCGAGCGGCAGATGGCTGGAATAGAGGGCGCAGTTGCCGCGCAGCAGGGTCGCGAGTTTCTTGTAGGTCGGGCCGGTCACCGGGCGCGGTGGCTCCCAGAACAGCCCGTGGTGCACGATGAGGAAATCCACGCCGGCGGCGACCGCCCGCTCGAATGGCGCCAAGCCGGCGTCGACGGCCGCGCCGATTTTGGTGACGCGACCCTGATTGGTCACCTGGAGGCCGTTGGCGGCGCCGGGAAAATCCGTGAAGGCGGCGCGGCGCGTGCGCCGGTCGCAGTAGGCGACGATTTCGTCGAGCGTGGGCATGTCCTGTTGTACCGGGTCAGGCGGCCGGTTGAAGGCGAAAATACGGCGGCGCGCGGTGGCTCTTCCTGCCGGCGTGTCAGGCTGAGCCCAGCGAAGCATCCAGCACGCCATCGCAGGAGATCGGGACACGGGCGTGACGAATGAGTCTTAGCCGCCGGGACCATGCAATTGTAGGAGCGAGCTTCCGCCTTCGCATGAAGCTACGGCGGACAGGTGCTCGCGACCCGTCCTCCGTAGCCTCGGCGAAGGAGGATGCACAGGAGGAATCGCCTGCAAGCAGGCTCCTACACGGCTCACCAAATGGTTTTTTGGGGGTGGAACGAGATCAGGGTTCGATTGCATGATCCCGTCTCAGGTGGGTGGTGTCCGCGCCGATGGCGTGAGGCAAAACCCTGCGGTTCCATCCGATGATCTCCCTATCTTCTCGGACAGCCGGGCAGCATACAAAGGAGGCAGATCGACAGCCGGCAGCGGGCGCGTCCCGGCGCCCTTCGCGGAGCAATATCTGCAACCCTCACAGCCATGCCTCGAACGCAAACCCTTCCCGCCAGAATCTACTCCACTCCGGAGTACCGCAAAGGTTACGAGGCCGGCTGCAAGGCCGCCCGCGCCCAAGGGCCGCAAGAAAATCCTTATCTGCCTCAGGATCTCCGGCATCTCGGCTGGGCGGATGCCTGTTACGACAATTGGTCGGCGCGCCGGGTCGAATTCGATCGCGTATCGGTTAGCCGCGAGGAATTCCACCCCAAGACAATCGCCAACGCGTTCGCGTCCTGAGTGCAGATCGACTCACTGCGGCCGCCTGCGAGTGAGACGATCCCTCGGCCGTCTGGCTCTTCCCTGCAGGCGTGTCATGCTGAGCACAGCGAAGCATCCAGCAGGACACCACCCGCGCCGGCTCCGTCCAGGTGGATCCTTCACTTCGTTCAGGATGACAAGCCTCCGCAAGCGCTCAGGATGACCGAAAAGGTGTCATGCTGAGCGCGGCGAAGCATCCAGCAGAATACTGCCTGCACCGCCGGCTCCGTTCCGATGGATCCTTCACTTCCTTCAGGATGACAGTCCGGGGTGAGCGTTCAGGATGACAGCCGTTCAATCGCCGACGGGCAAAGTGAGGCGGAAGATCGTGCCGTCCGGTCCGGTGGAATCGAGCGCCAGGGTGGCGCCGATCTGCCGGGCGAGCAGTCGGCTGATGGCGAGGCCCAGCCCGGAACCTCCCGCTCGTCCACTGCGACCCGGCTCAAAAAGATGTTCGCGCAGTTCCGCGGGAAT
>JBGOXZ010000443.1:0-2565 GCA_041479395.1 Opitutaceae bacterium | reverse complement strand
CTGCCAGTCGTTCTGGGCGACCGAGGCCGCCGATCACCTGGCCATCACCGCCTACAACTTGTGCGTGCTGCTGCAACGCCGACTCGGCCAGCTGGCCAAGTGTGAACTGATCACGCTGCGCTGGCGCCTGTTCACCCGCGCGGCGGTCTTCAGCCGCGCCCAAGGCAAGCCCACGCTCAAACTCGCGGTGCGGGGCCAAGCGGCGCGGGATTGGTGGGTGCATCTGCTCGAGAAACTGACCGCCCCGCCCAACTGCCATGCAATAGAATCGCGCCAAGCCTGACCCCGTTTTCCCCTCGTGAAATCAATTTCCTACTGCATCGTTCCGGCTTAGGGTCTTTGGTCTTGTCGATTATCCGAGTCTTCTTCATCCATTTCCCATCGGATTTGCGAAGATCGTCACCGACAAATAAGTCCACCCTCAGGTTCTTTTTACTCGGAAGCGTAGTGTCTTTGGCCTTCCCGTGGAGACTGTCGTGAATCGGGCCAAGAGGGTCAGTGCACGACAAGATGAATTTCCGTTTGACTGACCCGAAATTAGGGCATGGGGGAGATTCCGCGTGATGCGCTTGTTCAGAGGGAAGTTCTGTCCCGCAATCGACGCATGTTACTTTTGTTGTGCTCTGGTCATTTATCTTTTTTGTCCAACAGTTTTTATGCCACGGGCTGTCGGCATATCACTTTTGGGATCCTGTTGGAAGTTGGTAATATCTGAAAAAGTCACTCAGCAGGAGTCCGGAGCTGCGTTTTGTCGCGCCAAGTCCGCCACGCGCGCAAAGGTGGGTCCGCGCCAATTCCTCCGATCATTTGCGCCTGCCGGCCAGGACCTTAACGACGGCGGGATCTTCGCGCCCGTGACGTGAGGCACCAAACGTGTTGGCCGCAAAAGGCACAGAAAGCACCGAGAATCCTGTGCCTCTTGTGCATTATGTGGCCATTCTACCCGGCCATTCCCGTGGGGCGGCACCCTGTGGACTGTTTCGGTCCGTGGCGTGAGGCATCACAACAAAAAAACCCGCCGCGGGCGGCGGCGGGTTTGGAGCGGAAATGATGGAAACGATCGTCAGGCCTTCTGCACCAGCCCGGCCTTGATGGCCTTGACCGAAACCCACACGCGCTTGGTGCCGCCGTTGGGCAGCTTGATGTGAATGTGCTGGAGATTGGGCCGGAACATGCGGCGCGTGACGCTCGTCACGTGCGTGCCGATGCCGCCGCTCTTTTTGCTCTGGCCCTTGCGGTTGATGATGTTGCCTTTGACGGGCTTCCTGCCGGTGATGAAACAAATTCGTGCCATGGGATTCGCGTGGTGAAGGGGTCGGAGTAAAGAGCCGCCTCCCGGCGAAGCAAGCGGTTTCTTTGCCGCGGAAGAGAAACCTCGGTCGGGTCGATGCAGTCGAGGTAGGGCGCGTTATCCCTAACGCGCCGTGGTTCGGCGGGCGACCGCGCGGCGGATTAGGAATGATCCGCCCTGCCTTGAATCACTCCCGTCGCGCCCAGAGGACCTGAAACTTTTGCCCCATGTTGGCGGGATGCAGGAGCTGCAATTCAAGGATCAAGAGCATGCAGCCGAGGTAGGGCGCGTTATCCCTAACGCGCCGTGGTTCTACGGAAGACTGCGCGGCGGATTAGGGATAATCCGCCCTACCTTGAATCACTCGCGTCGACCAGAGGACCTGGAACTTCTGCCCCATGTTGGCGGGATGAAGGAGTTGCATCACGCCGAGTTTGCGACCGCTGAAGCGGCCCGCCTCGGCAGTGGCCAGCCGGCTCAGGGCCGGCGCGGCGTGGTGGACGAAAAATGCTTCCTGGGATTCGAGCACCGGCGCGGTGAATCCATGGGCACTCAGCGCCTCGCTGAGCCAGTCCCAGCAAACATGGCAGGTGAGGTCCTGTTCGCCGGGTTGCGCGAGGAGATCGCGGCTCTGCTGGTGCCGAAGATAGGCGCGGACCGTGCCCGCGGGGGTGTCCTCAGCCAGCTCGCGCCACGACTTGCCGTAATCGAAGGCAACAAACAGACCTGCCCACGGCTGTGCGGCGATCTGCGCGGCGAGCCGCGCGGCCGCAAGCGGAAGGTCGATCCGGTATCCGTCGGGCGCCGCGGCCGGCAGGCGGTCACGCACGGCCTGAACCTCGGGCGTGAGCTCCGGCAGGAGAATTTCGGCCAGCGAGTCGTTGTGCAGCGCAACGCCGATCTCCCGCCAGCGGTCGGCGACGCGGAGGAGTCGATGGCAGGGCTGCGCGTCGAACAGCTCGTTGGAGAAGACGATGGAGCGCGGTGGAAAGCGGAACGGCTGGCCGAGCGAGATCGTGGACACCGCGGCGAAGGGATGCGCCACGCCCGCCAGCCCCGACCCGGTCGGGGCGAGCACGCCACCGGGCGTGTCCTGCCTGTCCGCCAAAGCCGTGCCGGCGGCGGCGGTTGAGTCGGACCCCGCGACGCTGCTCAGGGCCGGGGGCTCGGCGCCGACTTCGACAAAGGTGAATTCACCCGGTGGCTGGCGGCCGAGAAGACCGAGGCAGGCTTCCACCACGAGCTCGCCGAATACCGGTCCCAGCGATGTGGCG
>JBGOXZ010000442.1:0-2569 GCA_041479395.1 Opitutaceae bacterium | reverse complement strand
CGCCAATAACAATCCGGCGGCGGTCCCGAGCAGCCGCCTCCTGGAGATGTCGGAGAATGACTTCATGGGAGATATTGAGGTGATATCACTTCAATATCCCCGCCGTCAAGCCCGATCTCTCCCGGGCGTCCTATTGCCTGCCGGCGCGCCTCCCGGGCGACTGCTCCCGCCCCGGCTGCGCCGTGGCCCGCATCCGCCAAAGCAAACGCCGCCGCGGGGGAAACCCTGGGCGGCGGCGTCTGGTTCTGAAAAGGGGATGCGCTTACTTCGAAACGTGACCCGAAACCAGCTTGGTCATCTCGAACATGCTGACCTTGGCCTTGCCGTTGAACACTGGCTTCAGCTTGTCATCAGCATTGATCTGGGTCCTGACCTTCTTGTCCTGCAGACCATTTTTCTTGATGTAAGCCCAGAGTTTCTTGGTGAGCTCGGTGCGGGGCAGCGGATTGCTGCCAACGACAGCGGAGAGGTGGACGTCCGGGGTAACCGGAGCCATGAACTTAGCGTTCGGGATGCGGGCGGATTTCTTAGCCATAGTGAAGCCCGTCATAGTGCCGTTCCCCCCCAATGCAACGAAATTCTAGAGGGAAATCGGGCGTTTTTCAGAGGGAAAACCGCCCTGTCGTCCGGCGGCTTTCCGCCGGCGCGGCCCGACCGCCCGGATTTCACGCGGCCGGTTCGTCCATCTGCACAAACTGGCGATAGAGCGCCGCGTAGTGGCCGTGCAACGACAACAACTCCGCATGCGTGCCCTGCTCGATGATGCGTCCCTGGTCGAGCACCAGCACCAGGTCGGCGTGCCGGATGGTGCTCAGGCGGTGGGCGACGACGAAGCTCGTGCGGCCGCGCAGCAGCGCGACCAGCGCCCGCTGGATGCGCGCCTCGGTCAGCGCGTCGATCGAGCTGGTCGCTTCGTCGAGGATGAGCAGGCGCGGATCGGCCAGCAGGGCGCGGGCAAAGCAGACCAGCTGCCGCTGGCCGAGGGAAAGCCCGCTGCCCGTCTCGCCCACCTCGGTGTGCAGACCGCGCGGCAGGTCGTCGAACAGATCGAGGCAGTCGAGCCGGCGCGCGGCCCCGCGCACATCGTCCTCCGCCGCCTCGGGCCGGCCGAGGCGGATGTTGTCGAGCACCGTGCCGCTGAAGAGGAAATTCTGCTGCGGCACGATGCCCATCTGCCGGTGCAGGGAATGGCCCGTGAGCGTGCGGATTTCGCGGCCGTCGATGAGCACCTCGCCCCGCGTTGGGAGGTAGAATTTCGCGACGAGATTGACGATCGAGCTCTTGCCGCTGCCGGTGTGGCCGACGAGCGCGATCATGCGGCCCGGTTCGGCGGCAAAGTGCACGTCGTGCAACACGAGCCGGGCCGGATCATAACCGAAAAAGACGTGGCGAAATTCCACCCGGAGACCGGGCGGCGACCTTGCCGCCGGCGGGCGCGGATCCGGGCCGGGAGCACCGTTGGCGCGGGCCCGTGGGTCCGGCAGATCCGCGGCGCCGGGTGCGTCCTCCCAGTCAGGCTTGAGGTCAAGCAGGCGGAAGATACGCTCGGCCCCGGCCATGGCGATGAGCGCCTGGTTGTACTGGTTGCCGATGACCGCGATGGGTGAGAAGAAGAGGTTGGCGAGAAAGAAGAACTGGATGAGGCTCGCCATGGCCATCTCGTGGTGGAAGGCGCGCCAGCCGCCCAGCAGGAGCAGCACGGCGATGAAGAACTGGCTGTTCAATTCGAGGATCGGCAGGAGAATCGCCGAGGTGCGCGCGAGGGCGACATTGTAGCGCGCATGATCGGCCAGCAGCGACCGGAACAAGCCGGCGTTGGTCTCCTGGCGCACGAAACCCTGCGTCACGCGAATGCCGCCGACGGACTCGGCCAGCGTGGCGGTGACGCGGCTGAAGCTCTCCTGCGAGGCGCGGCTGAGGCGGCTGAGTTGGCCGCGAAAGCGGCGATTGACGGTCCAGAGCACCGGGGCCATCGCGAGCACCACCAGAAAGAGCGACCAGTCGCAGAACAGCATCGCCACCGCCGAGAAGATCATCTGGCCAAACTGGATCAGGCTCACGAAGAACACGTCCTGAATGCCCACGCGCACCGCCTCCACGTCGGATGTCACGCGGCTGATGATGCGGCCGAGCTTCACGCGGTGAAAGAAGCTCATCGGCATGCGCTGCACGTGCGTGAAGAGGTCGGCCCGCAGCGCGTTGACCGCGTATTCGCCGAGTTCGAGCGCAAAGCGCTGCCGGAAGTGGAACAGGAAGTCAGTCCAGATCGCCAGCCCGGCATAGCCCAGTACCGCCCAGGCGACGGTCCGCAGGTCATGGCGTGCCACCGGTCCCGCGATGATCGCGCCCATCGCCCACACCAGCGCGGGGAGCTGGATCGCGCGCACCGTCGAGAGCGCAATCATGATCGCGAACTTTCGCCGGTGCGGGCGCGTATAACCCACCAGCCGGCGGATCAGCCCCCATGCGAGCGGCTTGAACTGCGCCTCGTCCTCCTCATCGCCCTGCCGGTTGACCAGGGTGAGCAGGTTGAGCCTGGACGCCGGTTTGCTCATGCGGCGCCTCCCTT
>JBGOXZ010000441.1:0-2581 GCA_041479395.1 Opitutaceae bacterium | reverse complement strand
CGTGAATGACCAGCGCTCGGCATCCGTCGCGGGATTGAACAACACCAGTGGCTCTCCGGAGCCCGCAATCGCCACGGTCGCGAACCCGTCGCCCGTGGGATACCGCACCGTCCCGCCGTCGAAATGGGCCTCGATGGCGTATCCCAGCGGGCCAGTACGCACCCGCTCGCTGGGCAGGGTGGCGCCAAATCGGTAGCCGCGCAGTTGCCGCATTGGCATGGCGTCGGTTTCCGTTGCGGCGGCCCGCCGGATTTTCAACACCACGGATTTTGGATTAACCGGCCCGACGATTTTTGCCGCGATCTCGAGCGGTCGCCCGGCGAGCCATTGTTGCGGCACGTCGGCCACGATTTGGGGCGGCAGGTCCGGCACGGCGGGCCGGACGAATTCGGCGAAACCGATACGCCCGAGGCGCGCCGGCAGGGCCGCCGCCTCCACCGGCCCGGCCTGGCTCAGCACGTAAACGCCCGGCGATACGATGAATGTGCCGTCCGCGGCTGTGCGGTCGCTGCCGGCGTTGACCGGCCGCACGTGAAAACGCCCGCCGAGATCCGGCAGCTTGATGGTCATCGGCCACGCGCGGTCTAGCAGCCGCCATTTTATCTCATCGCCGGTCGGCCGGGTGAACGGATCGCGGACCATCACCGAGTCGGGATAAACCTCGAGCCGCCACACGCCGTCCCTCACCCGGTCGAGAAAGTAGCTGCCTTCGCCTTCGTAGGAGACGACGGGCGACGAGCCGTGCCCGACGATCCGGTGCAGCGCCGGCGGGTTGCATGGAACGGTCGTCGTATCGTTCGCATACATGAAAGCGTCGGCGTCGTTTAGCTCGCTGAGGTTTTCCTCATAGCTCACGCGGAAAGGCCCGAACCGCGTGTTCTCTGGATAGCCGCCGTAGCTCTTGCCCCGCGGCAGCCGTCGCATGGCCCCGGCGGCGATGATCGCGCTCACGGCCTTCGCTGGCGTGTATACCAAGTTCAGGTTATGCGTCGGCCAGTTGAAGTTCGTCTGGGCCGAGACCAGCGGGTCATACATGAACATGGACATGAACTGTACCCCGACGCTGCGAAAGGCTCGCGCAATCGCCGGATACATGTAGGGATCGACCAGCGCCGCGGTGTCGAACTCGTAGACAATGCGCGGCATCTTCGCGAGCGCCTCGTCGCGCAATGGGGTGTAATCATCCACCGTGCGCAGGTAGTTGCCCCGCAGATTGTGCTGGAACCCGAGGTTGGTCGGATACCACGCCGCCGTCACCCCTTGGACCTTCGAAGCCCGCAGCGCGGGCGCCATGGCCACGTCCTGCGTATAGTTGAACAAGAGCAGCTTGTTGCACCCGGCGCCGCGCACCGCGTCCACGAGCGCGTTGATGTAAGCGACCGACCCGGCGAAATCCTCGGGATGGTGGATGGGCTCGTTGATTGGCTCGATGAAGAGGATTGATGGCTCGTCTTTGAGCGCAACGCCCGTGTAGGGGTTGACGTGTTCGAGAATCTGCCGGAGAAAATTGCGCTGCGCTGCGATCGCCGCCGGGTTAGTCCCGAGTTCGGCCTTGGGATAAACCCGCGCAAAGCCCGGCAGTACGTCCCGCTGCTCGCGCGGAATTCCCGGCGGATAGGTGTGCATCGGCGTGAACAAGAAATACACGCCGCGCTCACGACCGCGCACGATCGCGTAGTCCATGAGGTCGAGATGCTCGTTGGCGATGAGGTTGCCTTCCTTGTCGCAATTCTCCCAATCGCCCCAGAGCGCCAGCCGCACGCCGTCCCACCCCATCCGGGCGAAGTGCGCGAAGTCCTGGTCGATCGATGCCTTGCGGTCGGCGGTGTAGAGGCCGGTGGTGTAGAAGCTGTGCCCCGACATCGTGCCGAAATTCGTGCCGAAGAGCGCGACCTCCTCCTTCGTGTCCGTCCAGCGCACAACGCCGGACTCGTCGAGCAATACCTGGCGAAACGCGCCGGGGCCGGTGGCGCCCGCGTTGCCGGCGGTGCACAGCGCGAGCAGGGCAGGGAGGGCGCGGAGTCGCCAGCGCCGTGCGGGCCGCCCGACCATGGTCGCCTCGTTGGTTGATGGCGCGGGCCTCCGGGTCATTTGACGAACACCAGCTGTCCGAAGCGTTGCGGATTGTGCGGACTCGGGTGAAGCAGGCCGGAGTCCGACCACATGCTCAACCGGCGATTGGGTTCAGTGCCGTCCCAGCGGTTCAGATTTGCGGTCCAGACCGTGCCCGCCACGAACGGGTGACCTCCCGTCAACTCCGAAAAATTCCCGAGCGGAATTGCGACCTCCAGCACCCAGCCTTTGTCCTTGTCTGAGGTGACATTGAGCGTGCCGTCCAGATGAGCGGCCAGTTGCACGCCTTTGAGGTTGAATGATTTTAGGAGTACCTGGGGGAAGACAAACAAGTAATCGTAGAGAACGGCCCGGGCGTTCATTTCCAGGCCGACATAGATATTCTGCTTCGGATTCGGATTAATGAGCAGCTCCACCGCGTCATCTTCGTAGACGGGATCGTCCCGCTGGTCGTGATGAGCGACAATGTCGGCGTCTTCGCACTCGTAGGCGACATAAAGGTATTCGT
>JBGOXZ010000440.1:0-2596 GCA_041479395.1 Opitutaceae bacterium | reverse complement strand
GTCGACGGATGAGCTTGTCGAGCGGGCGAGCCCCGCCGCGGCGGCGCGGGCCAGCAGGCTCCTGCGCAAGCACGGTGCGGGTGGAGGGCGCTGCTTGCCATGAGCGCCGTCGAATGGCTCCGTCAGCGCCGCTCGGACATTCGGCGGCGACAGCGCGCCGCCCTCCAGACGGGAAGCGTTCCGGGCTCCACCGAATTCTGGCGAATCTGAATGCAGGGAAGCAAAACCGCCTGCCAGCAGGCGCCTACACGAATCTGGCTGCGCCGGGGCCGGCGATTCAATTCGCCGCCGCGGCGGCTTGGATGAGTTCGAGGAACGAACGGGCCTCGAGCGAGGCGCCGCCGATCAGGCCGCCGTCAATGTCCTTTTGCGCGAGCAGATCGGGCGCGTTGGCCGGCTTCATCGAACCGCCGTAGAGAATGCGGACCTTCTGGGCAATCGGTTCGCCAAACAGCTTGGTCAGCAGGCTGCGGATGAACGCGTGCACCTCCTGCGCCTGCTCCGTCGTGGCGACCCGGCCCGTGCCGATGGCCCACACCGGCTCGTAGGCGATGACCACGCTGGTCGCGAGCTCCTTGCTCACGCCCTCCAGATCCGCTTCGACCTGGGTCTGCACCACCCGGAGCGTCGCGCCCGCCTCGCGCTCCTGCAGCGTCTCGCCCACGCACAGGATCGGCTTGAGCTGGCTCTTGAGCGCGGCGAGCACCTTCTGGTTGATCAGCGCGTCGGTCTCCTTGAAATAGGTGCGGCGCTCGCTGTGACCGAGGATGACGTAGCTGGTGAACAGCGCGCGGAGCATCGCGGCTGAGATCTCGCCCGTGAAGGCGCCGCCCGGCTCGGGATGCATGTTCTGCGCCCCCAGCTTGATCGCCGAGCCTTCGAGCACATGGGCGACACCCTCCAGCGCGGTGAACGGCGGACACACGACGACCTCGACGTCATGCTCCTTGCCGACGGCCGCGACGATCTCCTTCACGAGGCCCACGGCGTCAGCAGACGTCTTGTTCATCTTCCAGTTGCCGGCGATGAGTTTCTTGCGCAGCAGCATGGGGGGATTCGACGGGGTGGTGGCGGATGTCATGCGAGATAAGGTGTCGGAGGTCGTGGTGCAGTCTGCGGTGGTGTCCTGATTTGTCGTGGCGGGGCGCCCGCGGTTGCGGTTGGCGATCCAATCCATCGGGCTGGATCGCCACATCCGGCGGCGCCGGACTCGCGAGGACAAGGCAAATCAGGTCACTCTACGATATTTAAATTCAGAGCAGACTCTCACCGGTTTGCCGGCGCCGGGCAAGCCTGCTTCAACGGTTCAGTCACAATTGGGTCACGAAGATGTCAGATCATAGATGTAGGGCTGCCGTTGGAGGGACGCGCTCCCGCGCGTCCTAGGACGACCGGGAGGTCGTCCCTCCACTCCGCTGGCCAGCAGAGTGCAACCCAAGCCGACAAAAACGGACGACAACAGCGGTCCGTCCGTTGATAGGGCGTTCTGCCGGCCAGCAGAACCGCGCCCTTCGCTGTTGACGGCCGCAGATGGTAGGGCGGGTTATCCCTAACCCGCCGAACAAAAGATCTCGGGATGACGGCGCGTTAAGGATAACGCGCCCTACCGACGAACGGACGGCCCGGCGGGCCGTCCCTACCTGTCCGCGCGGCCGCAGGCCTCAGCGCGGGTCGAGCGCCGCGACGCCGGGGAGCACCTTGCCTTCGAGGAACTCGAGGCTGGCGCCGCCGCCGGTGGAACAGTGCGTGACCTTGTCCACCACCTTGAACTTCTTGGCCGCGGTGGCGGTGTCGCCGCCCCCCACGACGGTGATGGCGCCGCGTGCCGTGGCCGCGGCGATCGCATCCGCCATGGCTCGGGTCGACGCGGCGAACTTGTCGAACTCGAACACGCCGGAGGGGCCGTTCCAGACGATCGTGTTCGCGCGGGCGATGACCTCGTTGAACAGCGCGATCGACTTCGGCCCGGCGTCGAGACCCATCCAGCCCGCGGGCACGCCTTCGCGGTCGGTGACGAGTTTCGTGCTGGCATCGGCGTCGAATTTGTCGCCGCAGAGGTAGTCGACGGGGAGCGTGATCTGGACGCCCTTGGCCTTGGCCTTGGCAAAGAGATCCTTCGCGATCTTCGCGCCTTCAGGATCGTAGAGGCTTTCGCCGATCGCCATGCCCTCGAGTTCCTTCTTGAACGTGAAGGCCATGCCGCCGCCGATGATGATCTCGTTGGCTTTCTCGAGCAGGTTGTTGATGAGCGGAATCTTGTCGGCGATCTTGGCGCCGCCGAGAATGGCCAGCAGCGGGCGCTTCGGGTGGTCGAGCACGGCGGTGAAGGCCTTGAGCTCGGCCTCCATGAGGAAGCCGGCGACCTTCTGCGGCAGTTTCACGCCGACCATGGATGAATGCGCGCGGTGGGCCGTACCGAAGGCGTCGTTGACGTAGACGTCGCCCAGTTTCGACAGACTGGCGCGGAAGGCCTCGACCGCCTTGGGATCGGCTTTGATCGACGTGCCGTCCTCGTGCTTGATCTTGCCCTCCTCCTCAATGTGGAAGCGGAGGTTTTCGAGGAGCACCACGTCGCCGGGCTTGAGCGTGCCGGCGG
>JBGOXZ010000439.1:0-2603 GCA_041479395.1 Opitutaceae bacterium | reverse complement strand
TCGGAACGGTCGCCGGTCCCAATCTGGCTGCGGCGCTGGGCGGCGTATTTAGCGCGCTCCTCGTCCTCCTTGAGCTTGAGCAGCCGCGAGCGCAGCACGGCCATCGCGCTGGCCTTGTTTTTCTGCTGCGACCGGCCGTCGGCGCAGAAGACAATCATGCCCGTCGGCCGGTGGATGATGCGCACCGCGGAGTCGGTGGTGTTGACCCCCTGACCGCCCGGGCCGCTGGCGCGCTGCACGGTGATTTCCAGCTCCTGCGGGTCGATGTGCAAGTCGACCTCCGCCGCCTCGGGCAGCACGGCGACGGTGACGGTGGAGGTGTGAATGCGGCCGCTGGCCTCGGTGACGGGCACGCGCTGCACCCGGTGGACGCCGCTTTCGAACTTGAGCTGCCGATAAACGTCCTGCCCGCTGATGAGAAAACTCACTTCGCGGAAACCGCCGCGCTCGCTCACACTGCTGCCCATCGGCTCGATCTTCCAGCCGCGCGCCTCGGCGTATTTCTGATACATGCGGGCGAGTTCCGCGGCGAACAGCGCCGCCTCCTCGCCGCCCGTACCGGCGCGGATCTCCATGACGGTGTTGCGCGAGTCGGTCGGATCGGGCGGGATCATGGCGACCAGCACCGCCTCCTGCAGGGCGGCGCGCCGGCGCTCCAATCCGGGCAGTTCCTGCGCAGCCAGCTCCTTGAACGCGGGCTCGCGCGCCAGCGCCCCGGCCTCGGCGATCTCGCGTTCGAGTTTCTCCAGCGCATGGTAGTCGGCAACCAGTTGTGTGAGTTTCTGCTGTTCGCGTGTCACCTCGGCGGCGCGGCGCGGAATGGCATAAAACGACGGCTCCGCCATCTGCGCGTTGAGTTCGTCAAGGCGCCGCTGGAAGGGAGCGATGTCCGGCAAAGTATCCATAAAGACAAGGAAGGAGGAGGCGTGGAGATTTGCGAATTGCACCAGCCGCCGTCTGCGGCTTGGTTAAGGCCAGTCGCTCGGCGGCGGAACCCCGCCTACCAGTGACGATCAGCAATGGCTACGACGCTCTTCACGCGAAACATCATCGCCTGCATCTGGGACTTCGACAAGACTCTTATTCCGGGCTACATGCAGGGGCCGCTGTTCCGGCGCTATGGGATCGATGAGGCGACGTTTTGGGCCGAGACCAACAAGCTGGTCGAGCATTACGCCAAGCGCGACTACCGCATTTCCGGCGAGATCAGCTACCTGAATCACATTCTCACCTACGTGCGTGCCGGGCTGATGCCGAAGCTGAACAACAAGGTGCTCCATGAACTCGGCGCCGAGATCCAGTTTTACCAGGGGCTGCCGGAATTCTTCGAGAAGAGCAGAGGCTTCGTGGCCAAGAAACCGGAATACCGAAAGCACGAACTCCAGCTCGAGCACTACATTGTCAGCACCGGCATTGCCGAGATGATCCGCGGCAGCGCCATCGCCCCCTACGTCGACGGCATTTGGGGCTGCGAATTCATCGAAAACCCGTTGCAGCCCGGTTTTCTCCAGCAGAAAGAGTTCGAACTGGGGGCCGACGCCGAGATCGCGCAGATCGGCATGATGATCGACAACACCACGAAGACGCGGGCCCTCTTCGAGATCAACAAGGGCACGAACAAGAACCCCGGGCTCGACGTCAATGCGAAGATTCCGTCTGAGGACCGGCGCGTCCAGTTTCAGAACATGATCTACATCGCGGACGGGCCGAGCGACATTCCTTGCTTTTCCCTCGTCAAAGAGCGCGGCGGCAAGGCCTACGGCGTGTACAACCCGGACCGGCTGGATGAATTCAAGCAGAATGACGCCTTGCGGAATGCCGATCGCATCGGCCATTACGGCAAGGCCGACTACCGGGATGACAGCGAAACCTGCGCCTGGCTCAAAATGCAGATTCAGGAGATCGCTGACCGGCTCGTGGAGGAGCGCGAGGCCACCTTGGCCAAGCGGGTTCGCCGCCCCCCGCGCCACCTCAATGCGACGCCCGAGGAAGAGGAAGCGCGCCGCAAGGCCAAGCAGCCGAAACAGGCAACGTTTTTGGAATGACCGGGCTGCAGCCGGGGTTCCAAGCACCCTCTCGACTCCGGGCAGGCTGCCGGCAAACGGCCACGCCCGCTAGGGTGAGCTGGCCAGCTCCCGCGTCCTCAGGTCTTCGACTAAGTTGCTGACCTGCGCCGCGTACTCATAGGCCGATGCCGGCGCGCGGCCGTTGACGACCTGATCGAGGCCCGCGTTCCATGCCAGCGCGACGTTGTAGGGCGTGGCTTCGATCCCATTGCTCTCCAAGCCGCGCTTGATCCACTCGTAGTGCCGCACGGCGATATCGTCGGCGGCCTCGCGCTGTACCGCCAGCGCGAACGGCTTCTTGGTGTACATGCGCCACGTGGCTGGCCTGAACTGATAGGGCCCCAGTTCGCCACGCGGACCCACCCGCGTGCTATCGTGCGGATTCTCCACCCAGTGAATGGCTTGCAGCGTTTCCCAGCGCTCCGAACCAAACGCCACAGCACCTCCGATGGCGAGAGACACCAAGAGGATGACGTACTGCAGGCGATGTGTGTTTTTGTCCATGATTTCCGATTGGGAGGTGCATCAAGGTCGCAG
>JBGOXZ010000438.1:0-2607 GCA_041479395.1 Opitutaceae bacterium | reverse complement strand
CCGGCTCATTGCAAGACGAAAAAAAGGCGAACGACGGATGATTGCCGTAAGCGCGCAGGATGCGTCCGGTTTCGGCTTCGAGCCAGGCGTCCACCGGTTTGCCGTCTCCGAGCGTCGTGCTCTGGTTCGGCCAGGAGGCTGCCTCGACCTGCAGATAGACGCCCAGTTCATCCGCGGCGGTGAAGGCCGCCTCGGGCGGGCACCAGGAATGAAACCGGACATGATTCAGGCCGTGCGCCTGAATGGTGCGCAGCTCCCTCCTCCAGGACTCCACATCGAGCGGTGGATGGCCGGTCTTTGGGAAAGCCCCACAGTCGAGCGTGCCGCGGAGAAAAAGCGGCCGGCCGTTGATCGTGAGCTGCCGCCCGACGCTCCCCATCTCACGCAGGCCGAACGTGACCGTCTTCGTTTCCCCGTTCACGAGGGTCGCGGTGAGTCGATAGAGCGCCGGGTCGAACTCGTCCCACCGCCGCGCCCCGGCGCCGAGCGGGTATTCGGCTTCGAAGGAGCCGTCCCGGCGCAACAGCGCGGTCACCGCCGGTCCGCCTGGCGCATGCACGAGGGCCGTCTCGATTTTCACCGCGGTGTCGGGCGGCAAGAGCCCCGCTTCGCCGACCCGGCCTTTGACGAGTACCGAATTTGACGCGAGGTGTGGATAAACCTGGAGGTCGTTGATCCACGCGGGCGCCGCCGCGGTCAGCTCGATGCGGCCGACGATGCCATTCCAGTTTCCCTGGGTGTGATCGGTGACGCTGTGGGAGTTCTCGCCGATGTCGGGCAGCAGCGTGTTGTCCACGCGGATCGTGAGCACGTGGCGGCCGGGCGCAACGGCGGTGCCGAGATCGTAGTCGTGCGGGACGGACAGCGCGTCGTTCGATCCGATCTCGCGGGTGTCGAGCCACACCGTCGTCTTCCAGTGCGGGCGCTCGAGCGTCAGCGCCAGGCGGCGGCCGGCCCACGCGGCCGGGATCGCGATGTCGCGCTGGAACCACGCCGCGCCGACGTAATACGTCTCGGGCTGCAGCCAGAAGGGAACCTTGATGTTGCCCGGTTGACGGTATGGTGCGTATTCGGCCGCGGTGAAGTACGACCTGTCGAAGATGCTGCCGGTCCACCTCGTATCCGCCGTCACCGAATCGCCGATGCCGCGACCGGGCAGCGAGCCGGGTAGCTCGATGGCGGCGGTGAGGGGACGCGCAAACCAGCGTTCGGTCGAACCGGCGTTTTCGCGGTCGAGCTGGAAGCGCCAGGCTCCGGCGAGATCGAGCGTGGCGGCGGCAGCGAGGGTGGCGGTTGGAATCATGCAGAGCGCAAACGCGAACGCGGCGCCAAAACAGCGCGTCGTGGTCGAGGTCGGGATCATGGTCACGGCGGGGAGGGGGGAGAGATGGATCCAGCGGTGTCCGACGCCAGGAGGTCGGCGGCGAGCGCGTGGCTCGGATCGCGGCGCAACACGCGGCGCAGCAATTTGCGCGCCGCAGTGATCTGGCCCAAGCCGAGCCGTGCCTGCGCCTCGAGGAACAAGGCGGTGGTCTGCTGCCGGGCCTGCAGATCATCGTCGAACAACAGCATCGTCGGCAGCGACGTGGCGAAATAGTCGATCGTGGCGGGCATCTTGGCGAGGGCGCGTGCGCCGTCGAGCAATTTGCGCAAAAGCTGGCGGGCTTCCGCCTTCCGGCCGAGGCGCGCGAGGGCGCGGGCGGAGTCGTAGGTCGTCTCGGAGAACGCGCGCACGGTCATCGCCTGGAAATCGCCCTTAAACTCCGCGGCGGCGGTCCACTGTGCGCGTGCCGCGTCGTCGTCGCCATTGGCCGCCAGCGAAAGCCACGCCTACGGCGCCGGGGAGGACGATCCATGGACGATCGTCTGGGCGCACTTTGCGGGTGAGGAAGTCGAGGCGTGGCGCGACCTGTTGGGCGTGCTTGGGCTGTCGCCGCCCGCCGTGCTTGCGCTGCCGGACGACCGGCTTGACGAGATCGCACTCGATCAGGTGTACGCGGCGCTGGAGCGCGGCTACGCGGTGCGCCATCAGGTGGCGGCAGCGGCGGCGTTGCGCCGCGCGTTGAGCACCGTCGCGCAGTTCGCGATCATGTCCCGCGACAGCCGTTCGGCGTACGAGCGGGTGATGGTCTCTGTCGAGACACTGCGGCGCGACTGGCAGCGGCCGCACCGCCTGGACGAACTGGCCACGGCGGCGCGGGTATCGGTCACCCATTACTCGGCGTTGTTTCGCCGGCACACCGGGTTTGCGCCCATCGATTTTCTCATCCGGCTGCGCGTGCAGCATGTGTGTCGCCTGCTCGACACCACGAAACTGTCGGTCGGCGAAGTCGTCGAGCTGGTGGGCTACCGGGATCCGTACTATTTCACGCGCTGCTTTCGCCGGGTGATGGGCTGCGCGCCGCGGCGCTATCGCAAGGTGCCGAAGGGGTGAATCTCCGGCGCGTACGGTCTGGTGATGACCGGGCGGACCGTCATTCGCGCAATCGATTCCCCAGGCACGCCCAAGGCGTTGGAATGTTCGAGCCGCGTCACCGCCTCCTGCCGGTCTTTTCCCTCGCGCTACACGGCGAGTTTGCTTCCATCTCAACAACGCCGCCCTTCAAT
>JBGOXZ010000437.1:0-2616 GCA_041479395.1 Opitutaceae bacterium | reverse complement strand
GTTGTTGGCGATGCCCGCGTGGGTGATCGACTCGTAGACGGACTTGTAGGCGTCCTGCAGCTCGATGTACTTGCCGACGACGCCGATGGTGACCTCATGCCGGGGCGACTTGATGCGCCGCAGGATTTCGGCCCAGATGTTTCTGGGGTTGGGCGGCGCCTTCAGATTGAGCATCTCCACCACGAGATCGTCCAGGCCCTCCTTCTGCAGCATGAGCGGCAATTCGTAGATCGAAGCCTCCACGTTGCGCTCCTCAATGACGGCCCTGACCGGGACGCTGCAGAAGAGGCTGAGCTTCTCGCGCAGCTCCGGCATGAGCGGGTGGTCGCAGCGGCACACGAGGATGTGCGGCTGGATGCCGATCTCGCGCAACTTGGCGACACTCTGCTGGGTGGGCTTGGTCTTCAGTTCGCCCGCCGCGCTCAGGTAAGGCACCAGGGTGACGTGAATGAACGCCACCTCGCGCGGGCCGACCTCGAGCGCGAACTGGCGCATGGCCTCGAGGAACGGCAGGCCTTCGATGTCGCCCGTCGTGCCGCCGATCTCGGTGATGAGCACGTCGACGCCTTCCCCGGCCTGGTGAATACGCGCCTTGATCTCGTTGGTCACGTGCGGGATCACCTGCACGGTCTTGCCGAGGTAGTCGCCGCGGCGCTCCTTCTGGATCACGGACTCGTAAATCTGGCCCGAAGTGAGGTTGTTCAGCCGCGACAGCCGGCCCGAGGTGAACCGCTCGTAATGGCCGAGGTCGAGGTCGGTCTCCGCGCCGTCGTCGAGCACGTACACTTCGCCGTGCTGGAACGGACTCATCGTGCCCGGATCGACGTTGAGATAGGGATCGAACTTCTGGATGCGTACGCGCAAGCCGCGCATCTCGAGCAGCGCTCCCAGCGACGCCGCCGTCAATCCCTTCCCCAACGAGGAAACCACCCCGCCCGTGACAAAAATGTACTTCACGGGATTCGATGAATGGCGGGCAACGTCGCCGAAGACAAGCCAAAGCGCGCTGCCGCGCTTGCGCGCGATCGGCCGACTGCCCCGGAGGGCGAGGCTCCTGTCGAGCCGGAACCCGTGATTCGGTCGAACCGCGGCTCGCCGGGAGGCTCGCCCTCGGGGGCACCGAAAGTGCCCGTACCTCCCTGCGTCGCAATCCATTGAATCGGATCGCCGCCGCGCGCCCTACCCCAGCAGCCAGGCCACCGCGGCCAGGAGCAACAGGAGCAACACGGCTGCGATCACCAGATAGAGCGTCCACTTGATCAGCTTCGCCAGAAGCCACCCCACCCCCAGTGCGACCAGCACGAGGCAGGTGATCACGAACCAGCGGGGATACGCGGCCAGCGGCTCCAGCAGGCGCTGAAAATCATCCATGCCGCCAGTTTGAACCCGCGCCGGCCCGGTCGTCACCAAAAAGATTGCCCTGGGCGGGTCGCGCCGCCCATGGTCAGCCGGTGCAATCAAAGCCGCAACTGCTGGTCTGGATCACCTGCGACGGCGTTCACCTCGACCCGGCTTCCGGCAAGCACACCATCCTCGGCGTGTTCTCGAACATCAAGGCGCGCACCTTCCCCGTCGTGCACCCGTTCATGATCTGGTTCATCACGCTCACCGACGTGTCGCCCGGCCAGCATCGCATCCGCATTTCCATGGGTCTCGATCCGACCAATCCCGCCGAACTCATCCACCGGTCGTTCGAATCGCAGAGCCCGCTGCACCGCATCAACCTCATCAACGAGATTCGCAACCTCACCTTCGCACAGCCGGGCGAATACTCCATTCTCATCGAGATCGACGACGAGCCGCTGCTGGCCACGAGCCTGACGGTGTCGAACTGATCGCGCCGCCCCCCATGCCCGCTCCCGCATGCACCGCCCCCCTGGCACGTTTGACCTGATCGGCGTCGGCTCGCCGATCATGGATCTGCTCGCGCCGGTGCCCGACGCGTTTCTGGCCGATATCGCGGGCGCGAAGGGCGGCATGGTCCTGGTGGACCATACCGAGATGCATCGCATTCTCTCGCGGCTCGACCGGGCACCCGCCTGCACCACCGGCGGTTCGGCGGCCAACGCCACGCTCACCGCGGCGCGCCTCGGCCTGCGCACGACGTTTCTCGGCAAGCTGGGCGGCGACGAACTCGCGCGCACCTACCGCCGCCGTTTTGAGGCGGCCGGCGTCGACGGCAGCCGTTTCAAACACGGCACCCTGCCCAACGCCCGCTGCCTCGCCCTCGTCACACCGGATGCCCAGCGCACGATGCGCACCTGCCTCGGCGCGGCGATGACCCTCGCGCCCACCGAAATCTCCGCGGCCGACTTCCGCGGGTGCCGGCACGCGCACATCGAAGGCTACCTCGTTTTCAACCAGGCGCTCGCTGATGCCGTGCTCGATGCCGCGCGCGCCGCCGGCTGCACCATCAGCCTCGATCTCTCGTCGTTCGAGGTCGTGCACGCCTCGCGCGACTGGCTGTTGGCGCAGTTGCGGCGCGGCCTCGATGTCGTGTTCGCCAACGAAGACGAAATCCGCGCGCTCTTTCAGGACCAGACCTCCGACTACGCCGCGCTTGCCCGCCGGCTCGCCGGCCACGGTGTGCTCGCCGCCGTGAAACTGGGCAAGGAC
>JBGOXZ010000436.1:0-2629 GCA_041479395.1 Opitutaceae bacterium | reverse complement strand
TCTGCGTGAAGGACTTTTCCGACCTGCTCCACCTGGTCATGGCCACGCGCAACGGCATCATCAAGAAGACCAGTCTCGCTGATTACACCAACGCGACGCGCGAGGGCGGCCTGCGCGGCATTAAGCTCGAGGAGCGCGACGCGCTCGTTGGCTGCGTGCTCACCACCGGCGAAAACGAGATCGTCCTCGTCAGCTACAAGGGCCAGGCCGTGCGCTTCAAGGAGGAGGACCTCCGCGACCAGGGCCGCGATACCTTCGGGGTCACCGGCATGCGGTTCAAATTTGCCGGCGATTATGTGAAGGCCATCGAGGTCTGCGATCCCGGGGCCCGCCTGCTCGTGGCACGCGAGGACGGCATCGGCAAACGCACGCCGTTCGAGGACTACCGTCTCATCAGCCGCGGCGGCACGGGCGTCATCGCCATCGACCTGCCCGAGGACGGCTCGGTCAACGTCGCCGGCGCGCTCAGTGTGCGCGACACCGACGAGATCATGTTGCTCACGGCCAAGGGTCAAAGCATCCGCACCCGCGTGAAGGAGATTCGCGAAACCGGCCGCGGTGCGAAGGGCGTCAAACTCGTCGATCTCGCCGCAGGCGACCGGCTTCTGTCGATCGCGCGTGTCGTCGAGACCGAGCCCGAGGAGGACGGCGCCGCGCCCGCACCCGCCCCCCCGCCCGCACCTGCCCCCGCGGCGCCTTGAGGCGGCGGGGTGCGCCCCGATCTTCTCGCGGGCACCCGCCGGCTGCGCGCGTCACGGCCCAGACATCAGGAAGGAGGGGGCCCACCGGCCGGCGTGGGGCCGGCCGATGCCGGTCCCTCCACCAGCGCGATGACTGCGGTGATATTGTCGCGTCCCGACGCCTGCTTGGCGCCGGCGACCAGCCGGCGCACGGCGGGCCGCACCTCCGCCGGGTGCTGCACGGCGGCGAGCATCTGCTCGATTTCATGATCCCACAGCCCATCGCTCAGGCCGTCGGAGCACACCAGGCACACATCGCCGGGCCGGACGTCCTCGACGCCGACGTCGGGTTGAAACGTGTTGTTGGGATCGCCGAGGCTCTGATCGATCTGGTTGCGCAGCGGATGCTGGCGGGCCTCCGCCTCGGTGATCTCACCCTGCTGGCGCATCCGGCCCACCAGCGAGTGATCGCGGCTAATCTGCTTCAAGCGACCCTGCCGGCAGAGATAGATGCGACTGTCGCCCACCTGCCCCCAGCAAACGGCGCCCGCGCCCACGAAACAAAGCAGGGAGAGCGTGGCGCCCATGCCGCCAAAGCCGGGTTCGGCCGCCTTGGCCGCGATGGCGGTGTTGGCCGCGCGCAGGACGGCGTCCACGCTATCACAAACCGACTGGGGCTCCCGCAAGGCGCCGGAGGCCCGCCGCAGCTCGTCTGAAATCAGGTTGACCGCCATCTGGCTGGCCACCTCGCCCGCATTGGCTCCGCCCACCCCATCGCTGACAAGAAGCAGGATGGGGGCGCCGTGCAGGGTCAGACGCAGCGGCTCGGCGCCTGGTTCCATGAAAACATGCTCTCCCCCCAGCCTCCCGGCCCACCACGCATCTTCGTTGTTGAGACGGCGGCTGCCGATGTCGGTGAGGCCATCGAGGTGCAACGAGATTGGGGGATCCATCGTGGGAGGCTGAACGCGCCGTGCCACCGCAGCCGGTGCCACTCCGGGTTCGGAGCTATTTGCCCGCTTCGGACCGCCAAAGTAAAGCACACAGTCGATCGCCCATGAGATCGGCGGAATCGCCGCCCGGCCGGCGCACGCGTCCCGATCATTTGCGATCATCCGGCAGAAAACGGGCGTGATCCAATCGAGTCTTGTCTTCGTGCCGCGCCGGGCCTCTCCTTTTCCCGATCGCCACCGAAATTTCGCCTTATGGCCGGCAATCTTTCGCAATACCTCGACCCGACACGGGTTACGCTGAACGTGCAGAGCACCAAGCGCACGGCCGCGCTCAATGAGGTCGCCCACCTGCTCGAGGGACACCCCGACGTGACCAATTTTCAGGGCTTCTATGACGAGCTTCTGGCGCGCGAGCGCCTGGACACCACCTGTGTCGGCAACGAGATCGCCTTGCCGCATGCGCGCACCGAACATGTGCGGAAGATTGTCATGGCCGTCGGCCGCAGCGACCAGGGCGTGTTTTTTGAGAACAGCAACCAGACGGTGCGGCTCATGTTCATGCTGGGCACGCCCAAGTCGAACCCCGGCGATTACCTTCAGCTGGTCGGCCTGCTCTGCCGCATTCTCAAGCATCCGGCCGGTCGCGAGGCGCTCATGACCGCGGCCACGCCCGAGATCTTCGTGCAGGCGGCGGTTGCGCTGGAAACAAGAGTCCTCAGTCCCGCCAGGATTTGAATCCGAGGGCCGGCGGAGGCTTGCCTCGCCCGAACCCGGAGCCAGCATGGCCGCCACGGCATGATCCATTCCTTCATCTTCAGCGAAGGACGGCTGGCCGGGCGCGATCTCGAACTCGAGGCGTTGCGCCTGGTGCGCGCGGACAAGGGCCTGATGGTGTGGGTCGACCTCGACAATCCCACGGACGAGGAGACCAGGCAGATCCTGGAAGGCGTCTTCCAATTCCACCCGCTCGCCATTGAGGACTGCGTGACGCCCAGT
>JBGOXZ010000435.1:0-2652 GCA_041479395.1 Opitutaceae bacterium | reverse complement strand
GCCTGACCTCGTCATCCTCGATGTGCTGATGCCCGGGCTCAGCGGGCTGCAGGTGTGCCGGATGCTGCGATCGGACCCCAAGCTCAAGAAGGTGCCGATCATTTTCCTCACCGCCAAAGTCGAGGAGGGCGACCGCATCCAGGGCTTTGAGGCCGGCGCGGACGACTATCTTTGCAAGCCTTTCAGCGTAAAGGAACTCGTGCTCCGCGTGCAATCGGTGCTCCGGCGGGTGGCGGAGGCTGCTCCGGCGGAGCCCGCGCGGCTCGAGGTCGGCCGCATCGTCCTCGATGCCGACCGCCACGCGGTCACGGTGAACGGCGCGCCGATCGAACTGACGGCGACGGAGTTCAAGCTCCTCCACGTCCTCATGGCGCGGCGCGGCCGGATCCAGACCCGCGAACACCTGCTGGTGAACGTCTGGAACTACTCGACCGAGGTGGAGACGCGGACGATCGACACGCACATCCGCCGCCTGCGCGAAAAGCTTGGCACCGAGGCCGCCTGGATCGAGACCATCCGCGGCGTCGGCTACCGCATGACCGAACGCAACCTTCCGGCATGAGCTACCTGGTCATGGCGGTGCTCGGCGTGGGCTTGGTGGTGGCGCTGCTAAGACTCCGCCGCCACCGGCGGACCGTGCGGGAACTGCGGCAGGCCATTGAGGCCCGCCAGCCCTGCCTGCGGGAGGACGAGGTCGTGGGCCGGGACGCCGGCGAAGTCGATCAGCTCCGCCACGCGGCCGACAACCTGATCGCCGAGGCGGTCCGCCTGCAGGCGCAGCGCTCCAGCCAGCTCGCCCAGCTCGACGCCACCCTCGGCAGTCTGCAGGAGGCGGTGCTGATCATTGATCCCGACAACCGCATTCGGCTCGCGAATCCGGCGCTGGCCGCGATCTTTCCCCGCGCCCGGGACATTCTCGGCCAACGCGTGGAGGTCGTCCTCCACAGCCTGCCGTTTCTCGACTACGTGCAGGCCGTGCGCGCGGGCCACGCCGAGGCGCGGCGGGCGATCGAGATCGCCGCGGGGCCGGGCACGATCTGGCTCGAAGCCACCGGCACGCTGGTCGCGCCGCTCGACAGCGGTCCCGGTCCGTGGGCGCTGTTCGTGCTGCACGACATCACGCGGCAGCGGGAGCTCGAGGAGGTCCGGAAGGATTTTGTCGCCAACGTCTCGCACGAGCTGCGCACGCCGCTGAGCGTGATCAAAGGTTGCGTGGAAACGCTGGTGGACGGGCACCGCGACATGCCGCTCGAGGACCGCGAGCGCTTCCTGCTCACCGTGCAGCGCCACACCGAACGGTTGAACTCGATCCTGCAGGACCTGCTGGTGCTCTCACGGCTCGAGTCGCGCGACCCCGGCCTGCACCGCGAGCCGGCGTCGCTGGCCGGACTGGTGGAGCGGGTGATGGCGGAGTTTCGCGAGCGACGGGCCGCGCGGGCCCACCGGATCGAACTGGCGGTCGAAACCGCGTTGCCCGAGATCGCGATCGATGTCCTGAAGATCACGCAGGTGCTCGACAACCTGCTCGACAACGCGGTCAAGTACACGCCGGCGGGCTCGCGGATCGACGTGCGGATCCGGCCGCTCGCCACGGAGATCGAGGTATGCGTGCGCGACAACGGGCCGGGCATTCCGGCGGCCGCCCTGCCGCGCGTGTTCGAGCGGTTCTACCGGGTGGACAAGGGGCGCTCGCGGGAGGAGGGCGGCACCGGGCTGGGGCTCAGCATCGTGAAGCACATCGTCCAGCTCCACGGCGGCCGCGCCTGGGTCGAAAGCGAACTGGGGCAGGGCGCGGCGTTCTTCTTCGTCCTGCCGCGGACGCCGGGGGCGTGACGGCGGGAGCCGGCGCGACGCGCCGGGACGTGAAACTTGGCCCTTGCCGCGCAGCGGCGAATGGGTCCGCAGGGATTGGTGCGCTTCGCGCAGATCTTCGGCCCGAGCGAGTTTAAAGTCGCTTCTTCGAGAAAGCAGGACCGGACGGAGATTTCAGATAGGCTTCAAACGCGGCAGTGCGCGCTTGCCGATCGAATCTTCCACCGCTACCAACACGGCACCATGACAATACTCCCGCCTGGAGTTCTCGCCATCGTTTGTGAAACCGCACGCGAAGCCTTCGCCAGACGTTTCGGCACCGCGACCGAAACCCGGGGTAGCTCCCCCTCCCGCACCCTCCATCCACACCGATCCAGTTCCCTTTCGGCAATTATGCTGGCAGGGGCATTCATCGCATTCGCGGGAACGTCCCCGGCGGGTGAGCCGGGGCCAATCCAGTTCACGGGGGCGGACTATGCCGCCTTTTCCACGCTTCGGCTGGCCAAAGCCGTGACTGAAGAGAAGGGGATGTTCGCCCATGACAAGGCGAAGCAGGCGGCGATCGATGAAGAATTCGCCAAGGCGTGCGCCGATGTTGGTTGGACCAAGGAGCGCTTCGAACAAGTCGACGATGCGGTCAGCGCCGCGCTGAGCACGCTCGATGATCCGGAAAACGCAGGGGAGGAAGTGAGCAAGACGACCCTGGCCACGGTCAAGGCCCACCAGAAGGAACTAAAGGACTACGACGGGCTGCGGAAGCGCGCGGGGGAGTTGATGCGGGAACAGGAAATGGCGGCCAGACGCGGTGCCCCGCCGACGCCCGCGCAACTCGCCGGCAAG
>JBGOXZ010000434.1:0-2662 GCA_041479395.1 Opitutaceae bacterium | reverse complement strand
GTCCTCCGCAGCCTCTTCCCGACCGGCTGTCCGAGAACTCTCAGAAATTGGAGGGCGGCGCACGTTCGCCGCCAAATGATCGAGAGGGTTGGCAGATCTACGCCTTCCGCCGGGCAGCCTAGCCTGGATTTCTCACAGCCTTCGGCCTTGGGGCAGGAAAACTCCGAGCGGGTGATCGCCAGCCAGAGGCTTCTAGACTGGTCACCAAACGGTTTGCCCGTTTATGAGGAAGATCATGGTTCTGTTGCATGTGTTCGGCTCTGGCGGCATCCGGTCCGGTGCGTTTCAGTCCCGGATTGCGGTGGTCGACTCTTTGCTTCTTAGCCTCAGGGCGTGAGTTTCCCGTCCGACATTCCGGAGCCCGGCTTGCAGGCCGACCAGCGGCTGCTGGACCGCGCGTGGCTGCGCATCGGCGTCGGCCTGCTGGTGGCCGGCCAGGCCATGGCGTTCAGCTTTGCAGTCAACCTCACGCCGCCCGACGGCACGGTCTACTGGATCTTGCACGGCGGGCTGATGCTGTCGGCGGTGGGCGTGCTGGTGTTCCTCGGGGGCGATCTCGTGGGTTCCGCGCTCGCGGCGCTGCGGCAGCGCCGGATCAGCATCGACCTGCTGTTTCTGCTGACGGTGGCCGGCGCCTTTGGTGGTTCGCTGGTGGCCACGTTCACGCGCACGGGTGCGGTGTACTATGAGGTCGTCGCCATCCTCATCGTGGTGCACACCACCGGCAAGATGCTGGGCGCGCGCAGCCGCCTGGCGGCGCTGCGGGCGGTCGATCAGACCCGCGAGCGATTCGACGCCTGCGCCGTGCGGCGCGCCGGCGGCACGCAAACGCGCAAGGCGGTGCGCGAGCTGACGGTAGGTGACATCGTGATCGTGGCGCCCGGCGCGCCCATCAGTGTCGACGGCGAAATCGTGGCCGGCCAGGGCTATGTGCAGGAGACGTCGATGACCGGCGAGTGGCGCCCCGTGCCGCGCGGCCCGGGCGATCGGGTGCTGGCGGGAACGTTCTCGGTCGACGGCAGCTTCGAGATCCGCGCGGCGGGCGGCCCGCGGCGGCTCGACGCGGTGCTGGCCGCGGTGGCTGAGGCGCGCCTCGCGCCGAGCGAACTCCAGCGGCAGGCCGACCGCTTCGTGGCGTGGTTTTTGCCGGTCGTGACCGGCGTGAGCACGGCGACGTTCGCCGTCTGGATCGCACACGCGCCGTGGGACCGGGCGCTGTTCAACGCCATGGCCGTGGTGCTGGTGGCTTGTCCGTGCGCGGCGGGGCTGGCGACGCCGGTGGCGGTGTGGGGCGGACTGGCGCGGCTGGCGTCGTTCGGCCTGGTGGCGCGCACCGGTGATTTCCTCGACGCGCTCGCCCGGTGCGATTTCGTCTGCCTCGACAAAACCGGGACGCTTTCCCGGGAAACGCTCGCGGTGCGCGCCTGGCGGACCGAGCCCGCGTTCTGCGAGCGCGAGACCTGGCTCAAGGCCGCCGTGGCCGCCGCCGAGGAAGGGCTGCGCCATCCCATCGCCACCGCGTTGCTTCGGGAACGTCACGTGTCAGGTGACATGAACCGTCAACCTGCTCCCGCAGGGAAAGATCCGGTTTGTCACGTATTACGTGACAAACCGGAATCTCTTCCCGGGGATGGTGGCGGAGTTTGTCACGTAATAAGTGACAATCGGCTGATGGTGCGGGAGCGGCGGATTGAGCCGGGGCTGGGAGTGGTGGCGATGGTGGAGACAGGAAATCAGGTGGTCGAGTTGCGGGTGGGGGAGCGGGCTCTGGCTCCCGCGGAGGCGTCCGAACCGGCGCGGCCGGAAACAAACGGCAAGGAGGTGTTCGTCTTCGTTGACGGCGCGCGAGCCGCCGCGATCGAACTGGCCGAGACGTGGCGGGAAGGGCTCGGCGAAGCGCTGGCCGAACTGCGCGCGTTGGGCGTCGGCGTGGAGGTGCTGACCGGCGACGCCAATGCGGCAGGCAGTTTGATGGGAGCGGGTATATCCCGCAATATGGGGGACGGAGAGGACACAAACCCGGGTCGCGGCATAAAGCCGCTCCTACAGCCGGTCATCCGCGCCGGGCTCACACCAGCCGACAAGCACGGGCGGGTGCGCGAGCTGGTCGCCGCGGGACGCGGCGTGGCGTATCTGGGCGACGGGGTGAACGACGCGGCGGCGATGAGCGCGGCGCAGGCTCCGATCGCGATGCGGACGGGCGCGGAACTGGCGCGCGCGGCGGCGATGGCGGTATTCGCCGGCGATGATCTGCGGTTTTTGCCGCGGGCGATCCGCGTGGCGCGGGCGGCCCGGCGGAGCATCCGCACAAACCTGCTGTTTGCCGCGGCCTACAACAGCGTTGGCATGGCGCTGGCCGCGGCAGGCCTGCTGCATCCGGTGGCGGCGGCGCTGCTCATGGTGGGCTCGAGCGCGTTCGTCTCCGTGCGCGCGCTGCGGAGCGTCGGAGCCCGGAAAACCCGGCCGTAGGCGCGGGCGGCCGCCCGCGCGCGGCGCGGAGACATTCGCCCCGCCGGTATTTCCAGCCTTGCGCGGCCGCGGGGATTGCCGCCAAGGTGGCGCGCGTTCCGCGGACGGCGACGGGTTCTGTTTCGACCCGGCTCCGCCCGCCTGCCTTCGACCCCGCCTCCAACCCAAGCCACCCTATGGTCACGGATGTCAT
>JBGOXZ010000433.1:0-2679 GCA_041479395.1 Opitutaceae bacterium | reverse complement strand
CTGGGGACGCGAGGGCTGCGGGTGCGACCACCGGCACTGCCACCGGGGCAGTCGCCGGCTCCTGCGCCCAAAGCACGCCGGCGGCAGCCGGGCAACCGAGTGCGGTAAGGATAAACCTGGTAGGTCCGCCAAAACATCGCAGCGCTTTCATGGAATGGCCGTGGAGGGTTTTCATCGCAGGCGACTATTGATCCTCAATGAGCGAGACCGGTCCCAACAGGCCCGCCGGCAGAAGCGGTTTGCCCTCCAGACGATACGGAGCCGCCGTCCACGTCAGTCGCTGCGCCTCGGGCAGGGCGTGGTCGCCGATCAGGCGGTTGGCCCATGTGTTGGTGACCGCGAGCTGCAGCCGGTTTTCCCCGGGACGCAGGGCCGCCGTGATCTCGATGCGCCAGGGGGCGGTCCAAGCGACGCCGCAGGGCACGCCGTTGACCGTGACCTCGGCGAGGTTGGCGACGCGATCCAGTTTGAGCCAGACGCGCGGCGGTTTTCCCGCCGGAGTGCGCCACGCAAACGTCTGCGCGTAGGCCGCGGTGCCGGAGTAATGGCGGATGCCGGGCTCAGGACGCTGGGTCCAGTCCTCCAGCCGGTCGAAAACAACGGGATCTTTCGGGCCGCCCAAAGCCGGATCGAACGAGACCTGCCAGGCGCCGTCGAGTTGTTGGACGGTTTTCGGTTCCAGCCAGTTCCGGCCGGCATCGCTCCCCGGGCTCGCGATCGGCTCGCGCAGGATGACAAAGATCGATCCGGCCGGCTCCAGTCGTAGCGGCAGGACGGTGCGTCCCTGCTCGATGCGCCAGGTGCCCGCGCGGCGGGTCTCGCCATTTACGGCATCCCACAGCTCGGGCACGCGTCCCGTCACGCGCAGCGACACCTCGATCGTCCGCGAACTGTCCAGCTGGTTGGAGATAAAATAGAGGTCCATGCCCGGCGCCGTGCGATGCGTCCAGGCGATCCCCTCGGCGCGCCGGCCTGCCGGCTCCGTCGCCATGAAGTCGCGCCCGATGCCCTGCGCGTCGAAGGAAGCCTCCTGAAATGGTCCCGTGATCACGCGCCCTTTCCCGACGCGCTTCATGGAAACGCCGCCGGCAGTTATCTCACCCGACCAAAGCTCTTCGCCAACGCGGCGCACGGCGGGGTCGCACGCGGGGTAATCCTGCAGGCCCGGTGACTCTGTGGGACGGTCGGAAACGAGCAAAGTCGCACCGGCCTCCACTAGTTCACGCAGGCGGGTTGCGACCTCGGGAGACATCATCCCGGCATCGGGTGACAGCGGCCGCGGTCCCGGCAGCACCAACAAGCCGTAGCTCGCCCCGCCGGGCAGCTCGATGCGGCCATCGCGCACCACCGCCAGCCGCAGCAACGCGTCACGGTTGATCGAGTCGTAGGCGTAGCCGCGCAGCGGATCGATCCAGTCCGCCGGGTCCTCAATGTTGGCCGAATGCACCACGCCATCCGGCCACTCCTGCAGCGGCTCGCCGCGGTTGGCCAGCCGCTGCGCCTCGCGGGCGACGACCTCGGCACCGAAAATCCCCGGCAGCGTCGCCACCAGTTGCCCTGGCAGCACCGCGCGGCTCGGGATTTCCTCGCCGGTGAACACCGCCACGTCCACCGCCGGCCGCCCCTGCTGCAGGAGCGCCTGGCAGCGCTGGGCGTATTCCACCCAGGCGCGCCCGGGCCGCCACCACGTCTGGTTGCGCTCGAAGAAGAGACCCACACCGCTGAGCGTCATGCCCGGCTTGCGCTCGGGCCACGGATTGTGCGCGAAGACGTGGTAAACGAACCGGTTGATCCCGAAACAATAGTTGCGGTCGCCCAGCGCCTTGAGCATCGCGGGGTATTCGTCCCACGCCAGGCGCAGCTCGGTGAACGCCTCGGCCTGCGCGACCGGCTTGCCGTTAATGTGCGCGCCCGAGACCGCATCGAGAATGTCGTTGAGCTTGTCGTGCGTCGGGCTGCGCAGCCAGAACTCCCCCATCGGAATGTCGACGGCGTCGTAATGCCGCAGGCCGTCGCTGACCATGGTCGGCGCGACACACTCGGCGCTGAAGTCGCAGCCATGGGTACGGGCCAATCCGGTCAGCGGGCCGAAAAAGTTGTCGACGACCAGCTCGGCGATCGTCTGCCGCATGTCGTGGAGAAACCGCTCGGAGACGTCGGCGCTCTGCACCGGGATGCCGGCCATCGCCGGCAGGTAGGGCACCGGATCGTAGCCGCGACGCCGCCTGAACTCGTCGCGGAAGACCGGCGACCAGTTCTGGCTGCCGCACTCCCAGCTGTCGACGTGGAAGACTTTCAACACGCGGCCGGCGAGTTCCGGCCCCGCCTGCCGGATCGCCTCGCCGAACCAGTGATCGAACTGCACCCGCGCGGCCTCGGGGTTGAACTTGTCGCACTCGAGCCCGCGCCCGGCGCCGCCGGTTTCGTTGCGGTGACCGGTGGAGGTGTGGCCCAGCCGCAGGATGGTCCACTGTCCCACCGGCACCTCCCAGACCAGGTGGCCGTCGGCGGTGAGATGCTCCGTCAGGTTGACGATCCGATCGAACGGCACACAGGCCGTCTCGGGCACCTGCGCGGCGGTCGTACGGCGGCTGACGCGCCAGACCTCGCCGGTTTTGCCCTCGAACTGGTCGATCCGTGGCGCACTGGAGAGATCGATGCCCTGCACTTTGAGCGCGG
>JBGOXZ010000432.1:0-2680 GCA_041479395.1 Opitutaceae bacterium | reverse complement strand
GCCGCCTCCGCGGCAGAGGCCAGTCCGGAGGACGGAAGACAGAGGACAGAGGACAGGAGGAACGAGGCGAGGAGCGGGAAAGCGGTAAAGCGGCAATCGAAGGTCGCCCGCCTTCGCTCCCACGGAGCGGCCGCGCGGCAAGGGAAAACGTGGGCGGACATGTTCATGGCGTGGAGCGACGCAGGTCGGCACAGCAATGCCACGGTCGCCTCCGCTGGAGGCGAGTCCATGCCCTGCCGGCGGTCAGCCGGATTTCTTGCGCCGGGTGAGCAGCAGCATCGCCGCGCCGAACAGCACGAAGATGGCGCCCCAAAACAGGTTCACGTTCTGGCCGAGCGAGTGCTGGACGTAGATGGCCGGGTCCGCGGTGAAACCGAAAACGACGAGGATGAGGCCGAGAACGAGAAACAGGAGGCCGAGCGGGATGCGGACGTCGAGATGCATGGCGGAGAGGGTTGAAGGTTACCAGAAGATGAGGTTGAGCACGATGGCGCCCGCGAGGACGACCCCGCCAAGGATCGCCGGCCGCGCGTACCACGGCGTGCCATGGTCCCGGATTTTCTCCGTGAGTGAATAGACCAGGCCGCGCAACTGGTCGTCCGATTTGTTGGGGCTGGTCGCCAGCGAGATGATGATGGTGCCGGCGAAGCAGCCGACGAAGGCGAAGATCGCCATCCAGAAGTTCTGCGCCATCGAGCTGGAGAAAAACCAGTGCGCGGTGAGCCAGCCGCCCTTGATGCCGACCGCTTCGCTCACCGGCAGCGTAAGGCCGTGGAAGAGCATGGCCGAGAGCGTGCCGAGGAGCAGGCCGAAGAACGCGCCGTGGCCCGTGGCGCGCCGCCAGAACATGCCGAGCAGGAAGATCGCGAACAGTGGCGCGTTGACGAAGCCGAACACCAGCTGGAGCATGTCCATGATGTTGTTGTACTGGCGGGCGGCATAGGCGCACGCCACGCTGATGAGCAGGCCGACCACCGTGGTGATCCGGCCCACCATGACGAGGTGCGCGTCGGTGGAACTCCGGTGCAGGTAGCTGTGGTACAGGTCGTAGGTGAACACCGTGTTGAACGCGGTGACGTTGCCCGCCATGCCGGACATGAACGAGGCCATGAGCGCGGTCAGGCCGATGCCGAGCATGCCGTTGGGAAAATACTGCGCGAGCATGGCCGGCACGACCATGTTGTAGTTGGGCGAGCCGTCGGCGGCGGACGGCAGCTGGAAGCCGGCGCCCGCGCCTTTTTGATAGAGGGCGACCGCGAGCATGCCGGGCAGGATGACCAGCGCCGGAAACATCATCTTCGGGATGGCGGCGAGAATCGGCGTCCGCCGCGCAGCGCTCATGTCCTTGGCGGCCATCGCGCGCTGCACCACGAGGAAGTCGGTGCACCAGTAACCGAACGAGAGCACGAAGCCCAGTCCCATGACGAGGCCGAACCACTCGACGCCCATCGGGTTGGACTTCGCGCTGCCCATGTAGGCCCAGGAGTGGGACCAGGCGCCCGGCATGCCCTGGGCCGCGGAGTAGGTCTGCAACTGGGCGGTGAGCCCGTTCCAGCCGCCGATGTCCTTCAACCCGAGGAGCACCAGCGGCAGCAGGCCGAACACAATCAGGAAGAACTGCAGCACCTCGTTGTAGATCGCCGACGTCAGTCCGCCGGTGACGATGTAAATCAGCACGATCAGGCTCGAGACGAGGATGCACAGGTTGTAGTCCAAGTGGAGGATCGAGTTCAGCAGCAGGGCCAGCGCGTGCATGGAGATGCCCGACGAGAACACGGTCATGAAAGCGAAGGAGAGCGCGTTGAAGGCCCGCGTCTTCTCGTCGAACCGGAGCTTCAGGTATTCGGGCACCGACCGCGCCTTCGAGCCGTAGTAGAACGGCATCATGAAGACGCCCACGAAGACCATCGCCGGAATCGCGCCCACCCAGTAGAAATGGCTCGTGGCAATGCCGTACTTCGCGCCCGAGGCCGCCATGCCGATCACCTCCTGCGCGCCGAGGTTGGCGCCGATGAAGCCCAGCGCGCAAACCCACGCCGGCAGCGAGCGGCCCGACTCAAAGAAGTCGGTGCTCGTCTTGAGGTATTTGCGCAGGATCCAGCCGATGGCGAGGACGAAGGTGAAATAAACGCCGAGGATGAGGTAATCGACTCCGGCCAGCTTCAGCATGACGTCGTTACTGCCGCCGACGGTGGCCAGGAGGGGAACGGGGAGGAGGGATTGCATGGAGGGGGGGCAAAAAGCGCCCAATGCCGTAGCGGACGATGGGAGCCTTGGAAAGACTTTTGATTGGCATTCGTTTCGTAGGGCCCGAGTGGCCTACCCAGTCATCCGCCTCGTAGGACCCGTTCTGCCGGCCGGCAGAATGCTCGTGGCCCAGACAAGCCATCGCATCGTGCGCCCAAGCCAGCAGGCTGCGACCAAGGTCGCGCCCTACCCAGTCATTCATTTCGTAGGGCCCGAGCTTGCACGCGGCCCCGCAGAGCTTACGCTCGCCACTTGTGCCAAGCTCGCCCCAAGTCGCGCCTCCGCGACGCCGGACGGCCGATTTACGCATCGGACGTCTGTCGATTGCCGACGCGACTTACTTCGTGACCTTTTGCACCGCCCTGCCCGCGCGCCTGCGGCGGAGCTTGCGGAATCCTTTGACATCGCATAGATGGATAAGAAATCGCTCACT
>JBGOXZ010000431.1:0-2682 GCA_041479395.1 Opitutaceae bacterium | reverse complement strand
GCTGAGGGCAAAATCGCGATCGAACGTGTCGGTGCCGGCGTCGGCCATGTGCTGGCCATAGCCGGAGAGATCGCCGGCGTCCTCCTTGGCTGAGCGCTTGAGCGTCTCCTCGGAATGCTGGCCCAGCGACTCGAGCACATGGTTGCGCAGGTCGACGAGCAGCCGGTAATAGCGGCGATACTTCTCCGGCAGCTCCGGGAGATCGCCGTCGTCCACGGCAGGTTTCTTGGCTTTCGCGGGATTGAAGCCGAGGATGTCGGCGAGAGACGCCGCCTTGATATGGTGGGGAATCGGCGGACGGCTGGCCCCCTTGAGCGGGAGGGCGGCCTTGGGCGTGTCCTTGGCGGGCTGGCTGAGCTCCGGGCCGCCGGCGCTCCTTTTTGCGTTTCGCTTCGCGATCTCGCGGACCTCGTCGAGGCTGAAGGCGATGGGTTTGGTGGCCTTGCGTTCAAGAATGCGGCGCTTGAGATCATCGGGACTGACGGCCTTCCCGGCGGCCGGACGGGTTTTGCCGGCCGGAACTGGCTTGGCGGAAGAGGCTTTTTTCGCCGCGCGGGCGGGTTTCCTGGCGGCGACGGGCTTGACGTGTTTCCGGGCGGAGGCGGGCTTTTTGTTTTTGGCCATGATGAGTAAGGGGATTGGGAGGTTCAGGAGGAGTTAAGCGCCAAGGGCATCGGTACACCGGGGACAGAGCTCACCGTGCCGGGTTGACTGGAGCCCCGGCACCCAGCGCCAGCAGCGGGGACAGCGGACGAAACCGAGCTCGCGCGCCGGACGGGCGCCGATGGTGAGCGGGGCGGCATTTTCCCGCTTGGCCTCGACAGGGAGATCGGCGGCAGGGGACAAATTGACGTGCGACACGATGAAAAGTTCCGGCAGAAAATCGCGATGCTTCTCCAGCAGGAGGAAATCGGCGCTGGCGGGCGCGCCGGTAAAGGTCACCGCCGCCTCCAGCGATTTGCCGATGACGCCGCCTTGACGGAGGACCTCAAGCTGCTCGTTGACGGCGGCGCGAAGGGCGAGGAGCCGATTGACGTCGGCTTCGATTTCCGGATTGCTCCAATCGGCCGGCGCCTCGGGCCAGTCCTGCAGGTGAACCGAGCCGCGGGCATATTCGGCGCCGGCGGCATACGACCACGCCTCGTCGGCCGTGAAGGCAATGATCGGCGAAAGGAGGCGGACGAGCGCATGGAAAATGTGGTGGAGCGCGGTCTGCGACGAGCGGCGCAGCGGGTGGGCGGCACCGAGCGTGTAGAGCCGGTCCTTCAGGATGTCGTGATAGATGGCCGAGAGCGTGACCGCGCAAAACTGGTTGCAGAGCTGATAGACCTTGTGGAACTCGTAGGCGTCGTAAGCCGCCGTGCACTGGCGCAGCAGTTCGGCCATCTGGTGCAGCGCCCAGCGGTCGAGCGTGTCCATTTGCCCGGCCGCCACGGCGTCGCCCGCGGCGTTGAAATCGAACAGATTGGAGAGCTGGAAACGGAAGGTGTTGCGGAAGGAGCGATAAGTCTCGCCCACGTGCGAGAGGGTTTCCCTGGAAATCGGGATGTCGTCGCGGAAGTTTTGCGAGGAGATCCACAGGCGGATCACGTCGGCGCCGTGGTCGGCGATATAGGCGTCGCTCGTCTGCGGCTTTTCGTACGTGGAGCTCTTGGAGATCTTCTTGCGGTCCTCGTCGACGATGAAGCCGTGGGTCAGGACGGTGCGGTACGGAGCGCCGCCGTGGGCGACGACGCCGGTCCAGAGCGAGGACTGGAACCAGCCGCGATGCTGGTCGCTGCCTTCGAGGTACAGGTCGGCCGGCCAGGCCGTGCCGCCGAGGCCGCGGCGGAGCGTGGCGGCGTGCGTGGAACCGGAATCGAACCAGACGTCGAGCGTGTCGCGCCCGCAGGTGAGTTCGTGCGGCGCCGGCCAGCCGGCGGGGAGTTTCAGGCCGGCGAGAAGCTGCCCCGGAGTGGAGTCGAACCAGAGATTGGTGCCATGTTTCTCGATCTTGTCGGCAAGGCCGCGCACGACACCGGCGTCGAGCCAGGCCTTCTTCTGCGCGTCGAAAAACGCCGGGAGAGGCACGCCCCAGACGCGCTGGCGGCTGATACACCAGTCAGGGCGCGACTCGACGGCGGCGCGGATGCGGGCTTCGCCCCAGGCCGGCACCCATTGCACCCCGCCGATGGCGGCAAGCGCGGACTGCCGCGCGCCGCCCTTGTCGAGCGACACAAACCATTGGTCGACGGCGCGGAAGACGATCGGCGTCTTCGAGCGCCAGCAGTGCGGATAGCTGTGGGTGAAACGGCCGTGGGCGAACAGCGCGCCGGCGGCTTCGAGCTTCGTCAGTACGGCGATGTTTGCCGGTGAGGTGCGCTTCTTCGCAAGGTCATCGACGGTCTCGAGCGTGGTCAGGCCGACGAGGTCGGCAGGCATGCGTCCGTCGCTGACGAAGCGGCCGTCATCGTCGACGGGGCAGTAGATTTCGAGGCCGTACTTGAGGCCGGTGAGATAGTCTTCGAGGCCGTGGCCCGGCGCCGTGTGCACGCAGCCGGTTCCGCTCTCGATCGTCACATAGTCGGCGAGCACGACGGGCGAAGCGCGATCGATGAACGGATGGCGGGCCTGCAGGTGCTTGAGCCTGGCGCCGGCAACGGCGTGCACGACCGGCGGTGGCGCGGGGAGCTTGGCCGCTTC
>JBGOXZ010000430.1:0-2683 GCA_041479395.1 Opitutaceae bacterium | reverse complement strand
TTCTCATCGCAGAAGGTGCGCGACGCGCTGCGCCAGCAGGGCGTGGTGCTGCTCAGGGCCGACTGGACCAATAAGGATCCGCTGATCACGGAGACGCTCGCCTCATTCAACCGCAGCGCGGTGCCCTTCGATCTCATCTACGCGCCCGGCCGCGCCGATCCGCTCATCCTGCCCGAACTCCTCACCCCCGACATCGTGCTCAACGCCCTGGCGAATGCGGCCGGTCATGAGTCGCGGGTGGTCGACGAATAGTCGTTGCAGCCGCCGGAGCGCTCCGGTGGGCGGAGGGGAATACGCCGGCCCGGCGCCCCGCGCTCAATCCCGTCGCAGTTCAAACTCCACGTTGATGGTGGTCTCCTCCCCGGTGACGGGATCCTTCTGCGGGAATTCTTTATGGCCGGTCAGGACCTTGTCCCTGGGCGAGCCTGAAAACGGACCCATGACGTTCCCCAGGGGGATGTCGACCCGCACCGTGTAATCCTCTTTCGGTTTCGCCAGGGTTGTGTCGCAGGTTCCCTCCGCCTTGCGTTCGACATGAACCTTCCGGGTGCCCGGCTGGGACGTCGCCAGCACCTCCAGCGTGTAGGTGCCGTTCTGGGCGAACTTCAGATAGGCGCGGACATCGCTGATGCGCTGGCCGGCGGTGCTGCTGTCCTCGGACAGGCCCTCGATGTCCACCGTCGTGCGGTGATTCTCGGTGTAGGTCCGCCCGCCCTTGCGGCCGGACTCGCAAAGGTGGCACGGATCCTCCTCGACCAGCTTGGATGTCTCCACGGAATGGTAGCGGATCGTGCCGGTCGCCCAGTTGCGCCGGGTTCGTGTGACCTCCAGCTCCGTGTCCGCCACCTTGCTCTCCGAGGTCGTCTTGACGTATTGCTGGTCCATCCCGTTGCAGAAGACCGGATATTCCTCCTTCTCCTCCTTGGACCGGTTGGTGTTGACCGTGATCTTGACCGGGCCCGTGTACGGGCAGATCTCGAAGTAGGCCACTTCATCGACCAGCTTCTCGGCCAGCCGGTCGATCGCAGCCAACACCCCGGAGCCCATAGCGACTGAATCCATCTGGCTGACCAGCGCCTTCGCCATGCGCACGTCCAGCCATCGCGCCGAGAGCGTGCACCGCGATCCGTCCGCGATGACCTTGAGCACAACCAGATAATCGGCTCCGTAGCTTCCCGCGAAAGATTCGAATGCCTGCTGGACACTCTTGTCCTGATCGACGGTGGAAGCGAGCAGCGCCCGCTGGCGCAGATGATCCAAGATCGCCCCCACCTCTTTCTTGGTTATGGTCGTGGTGCAGGGGAACTCCTTCGCGATCCGCACGGCCACGATGTTCATGAATGCGGACGCGGTTTCATCGCCCCGGCGCGGGTCCGCGGCGTCAACCGAGGTGGCCTGGATCATGACCCGCGGCCCGGCCTGCGTCCAGGCGGCGGCGAACAGCGTCAGGCCAAGAACAAGGGCGGCTTTCATTCGGTCAGAATGCTGCAGGCGGGCAGCAGCCGGTGGATCGCGGCCTGCTCATCGGCGCTGATGCCGGTCTTGCCGACGCCCAGGGTCGCCAGTTTCGGCAGGGAGCGGACCACGGGCAGCACCGTGCGCACGGGGTTGACGTCCACGAAGAGCGTCTCGAGCTGCCCGCACCCCGCGACCTGGGGAGGTAACCCGGCGATCGCGTTGTTGAACGCCGCCAGCAATCGGAGCTGTTTGAACTGGCCGACCTCCGGCGGCAGCGCCGTGACAAAACGCTGGAAGTTGATGATATAGAGCTCCTCGAGCGGGTAGCCCGCCGCCTTGCCCAGGATCGCCGGCAGGTCGACCGGTGCGCCCGCATCGCCGCCCGTGATGATCAGCGTCTTGATCCCGCGGAAATTCTCCATCTGCGCGATCACCGCCGGCGCGGCCGGCGAGGAGAGATCGATGATCAGCGTGCTCATCTCGGCGAGCACGTCCGGGTTCTTGACCTGCGGATCCAGGTCGTCGCGGTACTCCTTGACGATCTGCTCCCGCACCGACGTCGCCAGGAGGATGTCGCCGTGTTCGCCCCGGCCCGCGGCCTCCGCGATCTGCTGCCCCAACTTGAATCGTAGCTCCGAAACGTCGAGGCCGCCGGCGCTCGGATCCGCCGTGGCAGCGGACTCGCCGCCCGGAGGCGCCGCCGGGGCGCCGGGCGGAGGCTGTCCGGATTGCGCCAGTTCCGCCGCCAATTTCGAGATCCGCTCGTTGGCCGCCTTGGCCGCCGCCGGGTCGCCCCAGTTCGTGCTGCGCCGGATGGCCGCCATGTCCTTCCGGATCTCGGCGGCCGGGCGCGACGACGCGGTCAACGCTGCAAACGGCAATAGCAAAACGAGAACGAGATGGAGGCGTTTCATGGGCTCCGAAAATCGGGTGCCGGGGTGGCCGCGCGGTGGCATTCCGCCCCGGGCGGCACGGAACTCACCGCGTCACTCCTGGTCGGCCATCTCATCATCTTTGGCGTACAGGCGATACTTGAAGACGGTCGTCAACAGGCTGGCGCAGCTGTGCGCCTCCTGGATGCCCATGGTCCCAATACTGACCAGCAGAACATTGTCGGGAGAATTGGTCTGGAGCTTGAACTTCTCATTTTCCATGTCCTCGTAGCGGTTGAACCCGTCCTGGGCCCCTTTGGCCCAGGTCACATACTGCCGGACCAGATCGCAAT
>JBGOXZ010000429.1:0-2693 GCA_041479395.1 Opitutaceae bacterium | reverse complement strand
AAATCCGGAGACAGCGAAATACGCATCGGACTGGTGACCGATGACGCCACGTTGCTCGATTTGACGGCCGCGGGCATCACCCAACTGCACCCTTTGTTGGAAAGCGCTGACCCCGTCGCGCAGTTGCAGCAGGCCGCGCGCGGAAACCTGCCCCGGGTGGCGTGGTCGGGAGTCAGGTTGTGCGCGCCGGTGGAGAGGCAGGAGGTCTGGGCGGCGGGTGTCACCTACCTGCGCAGCAAGACGGCCCGCATGGAGGAATCCGACTTCAGCGCCACGGCCTACGACCGCGTCTATGCGGCGGAGCGCCCGGAGATCTTTTTCAAAGCCCTGGCGGAGAAGGTCGTGCCCCCCGGCGAACCGGTCGGCATCCGCCGGGACGCGCGCTGGAATGTGCCGGAGCCGGAACTGGCCCTCGTGCTGAATTCCCGGGGCCAGATCGCCGGCTGCACCATCGGCAACGACATGAGTTCGCGGGACATTGAAGGCGAGAATCTGCTGTATCTGCCGCAAGCGAAGATTTATGACCGTTCCTGCGCGCTCGGTCCGTGGATCACCCTGGGCGCCCCGGAGGCGACCGTGCGCGAGTGGAAGATCAGCATCGAGATCCGGCGGGACGGGCAGCGCGCGTTCGCCGGCGAAACCTCGGTCGGAAAAATCAAACGGAGCTTCGAGGAGCTGGCCGGTTTTCTTTTTCGCAGCCAGGTTTTCCCGCACGGAGCCGTCCTGTTGACGGGAACGGGCATCGTCCCACCCGACTCGTTCACGCTGCAGGCGCAGGACGTCATTGAGATCGAAATCACCGGAATCGGCCTGCTCCGGAACACCGTGATCCCGGTCTGATCCGGCCACCCGCCCGCACTCCGATCATCTTATGAATCTGCACGGGAAGAGCTTCGTCGGGAGCCAGCTCAGCTCCGGAACGGGAGAAACCGTCCGCGCCATCAGTCCCCTCGATGGCAAGCCGCTGGAACCCGCCTTTCATGCCGCGGGGACGCACGACGTGGACGCCGCCATGGAGCAGGCCGAGGCGGCCTTCACGTCGTATCGCGAAACCACCAGCGAGCAGCGCGCCGCCTTTCTCGAACGCATCGCCGATGAAATCGTGGCGCAAGGCGATGACCTCATCGGGCGTGCCCATCAGGAAACCGGCCTTCCCCAGGCACGCCTGACCGGCGAACGCACGCGCACCGTCAATCAGCTGAAGCTGTTCGCCCAGGTCGCGCGCGAAGGCTCATGGGTCGATGCGCGCGTCGACACGGCGATTCCCGACCGGCAGCCGGCGCCCAAGCCGGATCTGCGGCGGATGCTCATCCCGATCGGGCCGGTGGTGGTGTTCGGATCGAGCAACTTCCCGCTCGCGTTTTCCGTCGCCGGCGGTGACACCGCGTCGGCGCTGGCGACGGGCAATCCGGTGGTGGTCAAGGCGCACAGCGGGCACCCGGGCACGTCGGAACTGGTCGCGACGGCGGTCCGACGCGCGGTCATCGCGTGCCGTCTGCCTGCCGGGGTCTTCTCCATGCTGCATGGTTCGGGAAAGGTGATTGGCGCGGCGCTGGTGCGGCATCCGTTTGCGCGCGCTGTCGGCTTCACCGGCTCGCGGGCGGCCGGCCGGGCCTTGTTTGACGCCGCCGCCGCGCGACCCGTTCCCATTCCAGTCTTCGCCGAGATGAGCAGCCTCAATCCGGTCTTCATCCTGCCCGGAGCCATGCGTGAGCGTGCGGCCCGGATCGCGGAAGGGCTGCGGACTTCGATGACGCTGGGCGTCGGGCAATTCTGCACGAAGCCCGGCCTCGTGTTCGGACTGCAAGGACCCGGCTTCGATCAGTTCAGGGAGACGCTGGCCGGTTTGCTGGAGGCCGTCGCGCCGGCGACGATGCTGCACGCCGGCATCTGCGATTCATATCACCACGGCCTGACGCGCGCCGCGGCGGTGAGCGGCGTGGAGTTGCTGGCTCGCTCGAGCGAGGCGGCAGATCCGGCCAAGACCCACGGTGAGTCCGTGGTGCTGCACACCGATGTGGCGAACTTCCGAAAGCGTCCCGAATTGGCCGAGGAGGTGTTTGGCCCGTTCGCGTTGTTGATTTCCGCGAGAGCCGTGGCGGAACTGGAGGAAGTGGCGCGCGGTCTCGAGGGTCAACTGACGGCCACGATGCATGGCACTCCGGCCGATCTCGAGCAAGCGGGATCGCTGCTGCGCATTCTGGAACGCAAGGCGGGCCGGGTAATCATCAATGGCTTCCCGACGGGCGTGGAGGTCTGTCCCGCCATGAATCATGGCGGCCCGTATCCGGCCACGACCGACGTGCGTTTCACCTCGGTCGGCACGGCGGCGCTGCAGCGTTTTGTGCGCCCAATCTGTTATCAGGATTTTCCCCCTGCGCAGCTGCCGGCCGCGCTCCGGGACGAAAATCCGCTCGGCCTCTGGCGGCTGGTGAATGGACGGCTGGTCAAGAGCACCGGCCCGTGAGCACCGGCCCGGCACCCTGCCGCGTCCGACACCGTCAGATCTGCATTAGACTGCTCCACTCCTGCGATGTCATGGCGTGGTCGAGGTAGCCGAAAGTGCCTTTCTCTTTCACCTCACGGGCGGCGTCGAGCATCCCGGTCATCGCCGCACGGTAAAGCGACGCCGCCAGGCTGATTCGCCTGACGCCCGCAGCCGCGAGTTCGGCCACCGTGAACGACTTCCCTTT
>JBGOXZ010000428.1:0-2696 GCA_041479395.1 Opitutaceae bacterium | reverse complement strand
GCGGCCTCGGTACTTCACTTCGTTCAGAATGACAATCCAAGTTTGAAGACACGCCCTAAGCGACCCTCGAAATGGAAAGTGACTCCGCAGCACCAAAGGGTGGAGCCCACACGCCGTGCGGGCTGACAGCGATCCACCGATCAAAACCCGCACGGAGTGCGGGTTCCACCACGGTCAACTGAGTCGTTCCGGCTGAGGCGCCGCCCGCCGCCGGCCCACGCTCATCCCGGCATCGGGCCTTCCTCGGGCGGTTCCGCCGCCGCGGCTTCGCTCGATCGAACGATGGGAATCGGCCGGGTGAGGTACGATCCGTAATCCGGCACGAGCCGTTCGTAGTCGCTGGTCATGAGAGGGGAAGAGATCATGTAATCCGCGGTGGCGCGGTTGCAGGCGGCGGGTATGTTCCAGACGACGGCGAGGCGCAGCAGCGCCTTGACATCCGGGTCGTGCGGTTGCGGCTCCAGGGGGTCCCAGAAGAAGATGAGAAAATCGATCTGCCCGTCGACGATCATGGCGCCGATCTGCTGGTCGCCGCCGATCGGGCCGCTTTGCAGACGCCGCACCGGCGCGCCGAGCACCTCTTCGAGGATGCGCCCCGTCGTGCCGGTGGCGAACAGCTCGTGCTTGATCAGCGTGCCGCGGTTGTATCGCGCCCACTCGACGAGGTCGCCCTTCTTATGGTCGTGGGCAATCAAGGCGATCTTCTTCGTTTGGGGAAGAACGGTTTTCTTGGATGGCATGGGAAGTCCTTGGTTGAAATCAAAACGCCACCAGACGCGCACGCTGGCGGCCACTGCTCGTATTGGCCGTTCCGGCCGGGCAATCGATCATAATCCACGCGTTCCGCGCCTCTCGGGGCAAGGACGTGTCCGCCCGCGACTTGATGACGACCTGTCCGGATGGCAGGAGCGGGTTTATCCGCGAATACGTTCGTGCGCCGCGCCGCGAAATCGCGGCATAAAGCCGCTCCTACAGCCTCCGCTAAGGCGTGACTGGCGGAGCGGGAGCGGCGGCTTGGCGCAGGTCCTCGACATTGCTTTCCACGAGGACCGGCTCCCCCTTCGCGGCGGTGATGCGGGTGTTGACGAGATTCAGGTTGCGCGCGTTGCGTAGGCGCAGGCCGGACGGCGCGGCGATGCTCACGTCTTCCAGGGTGATGTCCTCGGCCGGCATTTCCGGCAGACCCACGATGAGGCCGGCGTCCTTGGTGCAGGCCTCGGCGGTGACATGGCGGATGCGGATGTTGCGCCAGATCGGCGTGGTGGCGGTCACGGGAGCAGGCGCATCGACCTCCTTCGGCTTCGGCAGACCGCGGTAATAGCTGGTGATGACGATGGCCTGGCCGACATTCTTCATCGTGATGTCGCTGTAGGAGAGGTTTTCCACGAGGCCGCCGCGGCCGCGCTCGGATTTCAGCCGGATGCCGATGGTGGTGCCCTCAAACGTGCAATGGCTCACGGTGAGGTTCCGCACGCCGGCGGTCGTCTCGCTGCCGACCGAGAGCCCGTGACCGTGCAGAAACGTGCAATCGGTCACCGTCACATCGCTGCACGGCCCGGCGTCGCGACGGCCCGCCTTGAGCGCGATGCAGTCGTCGCCCACATCGATGCGGCACCGGGTGATCAGCACGCGGTTCGACACGGAGGGATCGATGCCGTCGGTGTTGGGCGAATCGGCGGGCGCGAGGATCGTCACGCCGTCGACCGTGACGTCAGTGCAGCGCACCGGCACGAGATGGAAAGTCGGCGAATTGGTGAGGGTCACGCCTTCCAGCCGGACCCGGTCGCAATGATCGAACACCACCAGGCGCGGGCGCGGGAACTCGACGTCGCTTCGGTCGCCCCGCGCGCGGGCTTCGGCCCGGAGCTGCCGCTGCTTCTGCCACCACGGCTGCCCCTGCCCGTCGATCGTGCCGGCGCCCGAAATCATCACGTCCTGGCAATTGACCGCCTGCAGGAGCGGCCGCGGCTTCTTCCCGTCTGCCGCGGAAGTCCCGGGATCCTGCGCGAACAGGATCACGGCGTCCGCCTCGAGGCGCAGGTTGAGACGGCTGCAAAGATCCAGCGGCCCGGTGAGGTAGCGGCCAGCGGGAACCACGAGCGTTCCCCCACCCGCGCCTTCACAAGCAGCCACCGCCCGGTGAAAGGCCTCCGTGTCCAGGGCGACGCCGTCTCCCTTGGGGCCAAAATCCTTCAGCGAAAACGTCCGGGCGGGAATGACCGGACGCGCGGGCTCGGTGGCGAGGGCCGCGCCGGCGAGGGCCAGAAGCAGAAACGGCATTTTCATCGCGACAAGCTGACAATGATTTGGCCAAAAGACGCGCCTTTTCGCACGCCAGTTTCAGCGGACCGGCGGTGATGGGGCCGGACGGGTCCGGCACCTGCCACACCGGAGGCTTCCTGCTTCGCCACGGCTTCGGAGGACAGGTCGCTGCGCTCAGCATGACATGATGGTACCGGAGGATCCCGGAGTCCACCATCCGCGGCACTCACCATGAGTTGTCATCCTGAACGAAGTGAAGGATCCACTAAGACGGTGCCAGTCTGCCAAGCGGTGCCACGCTGGATGCTTCCTCCTTCGCCAAGGCTACGGCGGACAGGTCGCTCGCAATGACACTAAGTGCATTTTCTAATTTCAATTGGTATAAATGGGAAATCCTGAACAAAATAAGTATGTTGTTTTTTCGAAAAAGTGAG
>JBGOXZ010000427.1:0-2700 GCA_041479395.1 Opitutaceae bacterium | reverse complement strand
GCCCCCGTGGCTCAAGGTAATTTCAATCGTATTGCCGTCGTCGGCGCCGGGGCGATCGGCACCTTCTACGGGGCGCGGCTGGCACTCACCGGGAGCGATGTGCATTTCTTCGCACACAGCGGATTGGCGCAAATGCGCGCCCGGGGCATCACGCTGCGCGACGACCGCGGCGTCCAGCGGCTGCCGCCGGAGCGCACCGCGGTCTACGACTCCACGGCCGAGATCGGGCCGGTGGATTTCGCCCTCATCACGCTCAAGAACACGGCCAACGACGGGCTGGCTACGCTGCTGCCGCCACTGCTCGGACCGCGGACCGCCATTCTCACCCTGCAAAACGGCCTCGGCTCGGACGAGCTGTTGGCGTCGCTGTTTGGCGCGGAACGCATCGTGGGCGGCCTGGCGTTCATCGCGGCGGTGCGGGAGGCGCCGGGCGAGATCCGCGTCTATACCCCGGGATACGTGACCCTCGGGGAATTCGGCCGTCCGGCTGGCCCGCGCGTGCACGAGCTGGTCGCGCTTTTCCAGCGCGCCGGCGTGGCGTGCCAGGCCGTGGACAATCTCGACGAGGCCCGCTGGCGGAAGCTGCTGTGGAACATACCGTACAACGGTCTGACCATCGCGGCGGGCGGTGTGGCCACCGACCGGATCCTTGCCTCCCCTGAATTGGAGCGGGAGGTGCGGGCCCTGATTGATGAGATCATCGCGGCGGCGGCCAAGTTTGGCTACATGATTTCGGCGGGTTTTGTCGCGGAGCAATTCGCGCATACCCGCCGCATGGGAGCCTACCAGCCGTCCAGCCTCACCGACTACCTCGCCGGCCGGGAAGTCGAGGTGGAGGCGATCTGGGGCGAGCCGCTGCGCCGCGCGCAGGCCGCCGGCGTCGCCATGCCGCATCTCGCTCGGCTCTACTCCCAGCTGAAGCAGCTGACCGCGACCCGTCGCACCTAGGCTTGCAATTTGCCATTTGGCAATTATGTAATGCCATATGGCAAAGAAAACGCCCACGCCTTCCCTGCTAAGTCTGCCCTTTGACGACAACCTGGCCTTGGCCGGCCTGGTGGCGAAAGGAATCCCGGCCGCCTGCCTGCCCGGCCTGGCGTCGGCCCTGGGGCTCGCCCCGGCCGCCCTGGCGGGCCTGGTCAACATTGCCCCCCGCACCCTGGCCCGCCGCATGCAGGGGAACGCGCTGCTCAAGCCGGCCGAAGCGGAACGGACCGTCCGAATCGGCCGTCTGGTCAAGCACGCCACCGACGTTTTCGGGGAGGGCGCGGCCGCGCGCGACTGGTTTCAGCGCCCGTTGCGGGCGCTCGGCGGCAAGACGCCGCTGGAACTGTGCGCCACCGAGCCTGGCGCGCGCGAGGTCGAGCAGGCGCTCGGCCGGATCGAGCATGGAGTGTTTGCGTGAGCACGATCTGGCGGCTGTGCAGCGCGCGGTGGGCCGGGACGGCATTCTCCGGAGCGGGGGCGGCGGCCAACCCAGGGCGGTGGAATTCGTTGGGAACCCGCATGGTCTACTGCAGTGAATCACGTGCGCTGTGTGCGCTGGAGATTCTGGCCCAGGTGGAGGACAAGCGAAACCTTGCGCGGGCGGGGTACGTCGTCATTCCCGTCGAGGTGCCGGAGAAACTGGTCGCGAAGCCTGCGCGTTTTCCGTCCGACTGGCGCGCCGTTCCCCCGCCGCTGTCCACCCGCCACTGGGGCGACCGCTTTGTCACCGAAAGGCGGTTTCCCGTGATGCGGGTGCCCTCGGCCGTCGTACCGGGCGAGTTCAATTACCTCCTCAACCCGCTGCATCCGGATTTCCCCACCCTGCAGATCGGGAAACCGACACCCTTTTCATTCGACGCGCGCATCGCCTGAGCCCGCCGCCTCCGCCGGAAACTCATCGGCTGGTGGGCGGGACGCGACCTGAAGATGGGAGCGATCGGGGGCGTGCCGCGGCGCCATGCGCGGACTGCCGGCGCTGCCGGGCTACGACCGGAGCGGCGCTGTGTGTGGCGCCAGGGTCTGACCGCCGGTCGTCCCAGGTCGGCGCAATTTCGGTAGGCCAATTCATGTTCTTTCGCAGTGTCACGTAATAAGTGACCCTACGATGAAAAGCTAGGGTAGGTTCGACACCAAGTGTCACTTATTACGTGACACTATGAAAAACCGTCCGTACGATGGTTTCATGAGCGTGCCGGCCTCTGCGCGGTTAAATCAGATGCTATCCCTGAGCGAGGGCCTCATGATTCTTGCCCAAGCGGCGGCCCGACGCGCGAACACGTCCTATCGGGAATACCGGCGCGTCCGGCGTGGCAGCACGCTGCGGCCGGGGCCGAACACACCGCTTTGGAACGAGGTCGCACGCCTGGCGAACGAGGAGCTCAACCGCTACGGGGCCAAGGCGAGGCTTGGCCGCATTCTCGGTGTGCCGCGGCAACGCGTGCATCAATACGTCATGGATCGTACGGCCTGCCCCGACGCCGAGCGGACGTTGCTGCTCCTGGCCTGGCTGCAAGCGCGGCGCGCCGGGCGGGATTTTGCCTGAGGTCACCCGGAAATACGGGCGCCGCCGCGTGTCGCTTCGCCCTTAATAGGGCAGATGACAGCAACCGTTGAGCACCTCCGACTGAAAAACGTGACAACCCAAGCAATCATCCGCGTGCATTGGTTCTGGCGGAAGCGAACTGCTTTGCCGAGGGCAGCTTGGCTGCCCTC
>JBGOXZ010000426.1:0-2704 GCA_041479395.1 Opitutaceae bacterium | reverse complement strand
GCTGCTCAACATCAACCGCGCCTGCCAGACCTGCCACAAGTGGTCCGAGGAGGAGTTGCAGGCGCGCGCCGATATCATCCAGGACCGCACGTTCCGGCTCCGCAACGTGGCGATGGACGCGCTCATGGACCTGATCGACGATCTCACGGCCGCGAAGGCGGGCGGCGCCGGCGATGACGCCCTCAAGGCGGCGCGCGATGCCCAGCGCCATGCGCAGTTCTACCTCGATTTCGTCGAGACGGAGAACTCGACCGGGTTCCACGCACCCGAAGAGGCTGCGCGCATCCTCGGCGAGTCGATCGATTTCAGCCGGCGCGGCCAGAACGCCCTGCGCAAGCTGCCCTCGGCGCCCCCCGCTCCCGCCGCCCACTGATTTCAGCACCGGGCGATTCGGGGTGCGGCGCCTCAGCGCACAATCATGCCGGTGAAGGGCCACACCACGGCCTGGAGGTAGACCAGCACCCCCATCAACACGGCCAGCGCCACGCTGTGCAGAAACACGAAGCGCAGGATGCTGCCCTCGTGACCGAACCAGTTGGTCGCGGTGCTGGCCACCACGATGCTTTGCGCGTCGACCATCTTGCCCATCACCCCGCCGGAGCTGTTGGCCGCCACCATGAGGATCGGGCTGAAGCCGGTCTGCTCCGCCGTGATCTTCTGCAGGCTGCCGAACAGGACGTTGGACGCCGTGTCGGAACCGGTCAGCGCCACCCCGAGCCAGCCGAGCAGCGTGCCGAAAAAGGGATACAACCCGCCGGTCCGGGCCATCGCGAGGCCCAGCGTCGCGTCGATGCCGGAGTATTTGGTCACGTGGCCGATTGCCAGCATGCCCGCGATGGTCAGCAACGAGTAGCGCACGCGCCAGATCGTCTGCCCGTAGGTGCGGAGCATCTGGCGCGGCCCCACTCCCATCGCGAAGCCCGCCAGAATGGCCGCGGCCAGGATGCCGGTGCCGGTGGCCGAGCAGAGGTTCAAATTGAACACGGCGGCTTCGGGCCTGGCCTGAAGCGGTGCCACCGGCGGCACGCGTTGCACGACGTTGTGCAGATGCGGCACAAAGATTTGCACCGTCGCGATTCGATCGAGGGTGGCCCTGAACCCGGGCGTGCCCCAGCCGAGGAGGAAGATCGTCAGCAGCGCCCACGGCAGCCACGCCCGCAGCACCTCGCCCCGTCCGTGACGGGCGCGCGGCGCGGCCTCCACCGCGGCGCCACCCGGGGGCGACCCCACCGACGAACCATCGGCCCCCAAGGGCCAGCGGGCTTTCGGCTGCCAGACGCGCAGCAAACCGACCGTGGCAGCCATGGAGCACGCGCCCGAGACGATGTCCACCAGCCAGGGACCGTGCAGATTCGAGACCAGAAACTGCGGTATCGCGAACGCCGCTCCCGCGGTGAGCGCCGCGGGCCAAATGCCCCGCAACCCGCGCCAGCCGGCGAACGCCGCGACCACCCAGAATGGAATCAGCAGCGAAAAGAACGGCAGCTGCCGGCCAACCATGGCGGAGATGAGCCGCGCATCCAAGCCGGTGACCTGCTCGAGCGTGGTGATGGGAATGCCCACGGACCCAAACGCCACCGGCGCGGTGTTCGCGATCAATGCCAGACCGGACGCATGCAGCGGCTTGAAGCCAAGCTGAATCAGGATCGCGGCGCAAATGGCGACCGGCGCACCGAAGCCGGCCATGCCTTCCACAAACGCCCCGAATGAAAATGCAATCAGAATGAGTTGAATGCGCGGATCCGGCGCCACCGTGGCGAGACTGTCGCGCAGCACTGCGAACAACCCGCGTTGGACCGTGAGCTGGTAGAGAAAGATGACGTTGAGGATGATCCAGCCGATCGGGAACAGGCCAAAGGCCGCCCCGTAGACCACCGTGGCGGCCGCCGCATCCGTCGGCATCCGGAAAACGCCCAGGGCGATCGCCAGTGCGACCGCGAGGCCGAGCCCAGCCGACAGGTGGACGCGGAGCCGCAGGATGGCGATCGATCCCAGCAGCACGACCAGCGGCAGCGCCGCGAGCAGTGTCGAGAGCGTCGCGTTGTGCAGCGGATCGTAGTTTTGGGTCCAGATCATGCGCGGAGTTGCACGGGCGCAGCGCCGCCAGAAAACCGGAAGCGGCCCACGGCGTCCAGCCGCAAGCAGCGCAGACCGCACACCGGCCGAGAGGCGGCCGCGGCCTGCGGCGTCCGGCGCCGTTCCCACGCATCAGCGTGGAGGGCGGACCTCCCGGTCCGCCGCGGCTCGGCCGGAGCTCCGACAGGAGTCGCGAGTCCTTCTCGGACCTCGCCCTCCAAAGTTCAAATGCGCCTCATGCCTGGCCTCACGCCGACACAATCAGGCTCTCGCCGGTCATCTCCGGCGGCTTGGGCAGGCTCATGAGCTGGAGCAGCGTCGGCGCGATGTCGGCCAGCCGCCCGCTGGCGCGCAACTTCGTCTTGCCGGCGGCAAAGCCCTCGCCCACCACGAACACTTCCACGAGGTTCAATGTGTGCGCCGTGTGCGGGCTGTTCTGCCCGGGATCCCACATCTGCTCGGCATTTCCATGGTCGGCGCAGACGATCGCGGCGCCGCCCATCTTCAGCACCGCGTCGAGCAGCACGCCCGTGCCGAGGTCGGCCGCCTCACACGCACGGATGGCCGCCGGCAGCGAACCGGTGTGGCCGACCATATCGGGGTTCGCATAGTTGACCACCAACAGGTC
>JBGOXZ010000425.1:0-2712 GCA_041479395.1 Opitutaceae bacterium | reverse complement strand
GTCACCTCGGCGAAGGAGGATGCAGAGGAGAAATCGCCTTCCCCTCGACAGGCTCGGGGCCCTGAGCGAGTCGAACGGGCGAGCAGGCTCCTACAGTGCTCACCAAACGGTGGCGGAGGGAAAATGGAGCGAAATCATGGTTTGATTGTGTGATTCCGGCTGAGGATTCTCTGCGCGCTCCGGCCAGCAGCACGATGAAGGCCTCCGTGGCGGACGCTGTACGGGCGACAGGCCCCGGCCGGCGGGCCGCCGCTCGCGGATCAGATCCTCGCTCGCCTGCGGGACGTGCAAAGCGTTCGGCGGTTTCGTCCAGAGGAAGACCAACCCGTCCCGCCGCAGTACCTCGGCCGCCGAAACGCAGAGCCGGAGCGTTGAAACTTTCCCGGTCGGCGCGTGGGCCTTCGCGGCGCCGCGATGGCAGCCGTAGATTCCGTCTGCGCACCAGGCCGCCTGCAGGCCCCCGGGCAAGCGCGGAACCCGGCCCGCCCAAGCCGGTGATTCCGATCTTCACGATTTGGTTCTCCTGTGTGGTCCGGTGATCAAGCCGCTCGCATGGCGTGGGCTTTGAAAAATGTGTAGTTGAAGACCCCGTCCGGCCCGGCGGTGCGATGCAGGTCCGCGATCCCCTGCTGCCAGCTGGCGGAGTCCATCATTCCCTTGCGCAGAACTTCACCGGCGATCCCCTCTACCATGGCGTTGAAGGTGTTCCGCGTGAAGCCCTCCACCATCTCCGGCCGTGAGGCGTCGGCATACACGACGCGCGGCGTGACCTGGACTTGGGAGAAGCCCGCCTGGCAAAGCAGCGGATACAGCCGCCGGCCGATCAGGGCATCGCCGCCGGCCTGCTTCTGCAGTTCCACCAGGCATTGGATCGCCTTGCCGGCCAAAACGCTGTTCGGATGAAAGAAGGCCGAACCGTGATCGCCCTCGATGACCGTGATGGTCCCGCCGGGCCGCAACACCCTTTTCAGTTCCGTCAGGGCTTGAGGCGGCGCGGCCAGATGTTCCAGCACGAAACAGACGAAGACCGCGTCAAACATCGCGTCCGGGAACGGCAGCTGGCAGAGATCGGCTTGCTCGAAACGCACGTTGGCCAGGCCCGCCTGTTGCACCGCTTGGCGTGCCAAGGCGAGCGAATCCGGCGATATGTCCACGGACACAAACCGCGCCGCGGGATTGTTCCGGGCCAGGATCACCGTCTGGGCGCCCGGGCCGCATCCCGCCTCGAGAACCAGGGCGCCCGCCGGATATTCTTCGTCAACGTGGAGCAGATCCGACAGGGTCTGCGCCTGATCACCGAGGCGAACAGACTCCCGTGGCAAATAGCCGTGAACATATCGGGGGGAGGTCATCTTTGTTGCAGCGTGAAATCGGGGAAAACAAATTGCGTTCGAAGGCTGATTTGGCGGGGATGACGATCCAGAGTCAAATACCGCATCCATTCCGAGCAGCGCGGCATAATGCCAAGCATACCGCCCCCGCATTCATGACCTTGACCGGGCGGGGTTTCCCCTGTTTCCCACCCACCAGCCGTCGCCCTGGCGGACGGCGTCTGCGCGGGCGGGAACCGCCCGTTTCGGCTCTTGGTCGAAAATGAAACAAATCAGCGCTTCCCACGTCTCAAAGAAATCCCCAGAGTGCTGGTCGTTCCGTCTCTATTTTCCATGAAAACCCGTGTTCAGAGTGCCCCGCCCGAATTGTCCAAGCGGTTCTGGCGGTGTTGGCACCGATCCCTGCTTTGGCCGGCGGTCCTGGTCTCGACGCTAGCCGTGGCCCAGACCAATTATACCCCCTATTCGTTTAGCACCCAGGCCGGGGCGGCGGGCATCGGCAATGCGGACGGAACGGGTAGTGCCGCCCGTTTCAACCGATCCGGCTCCGTGGCGGTGGACAGCCTAGGCAACACCTATGTGGCGGACACCGGCAGCAGCACGATCCGGAAAATCACTCCAGGCGGCGTGGTAACCACCCTCGCCGGCTCACCGGGGCTCACCGGCAGCACGGACGGCGCCGGCAGCGCGGCGCGCTTCTTCAATCCCGCCGGCATCGCGCTCGATAGCTCAGGCATTATCTATGTGGCCGACAGCGGCAACAACACGATCCGCAAGATCACTGCCGGCGGCGTGGTGAGCACGCTGGCGGGTACGCCGGGGAGCGGCGGCTATCTGGATGGCACCGGCGGGGCCGCACGATTCAATTCGCCGAGCGGCCTGGTGTTGGACAGCGCGGGAAATGTCTATGTAACCGATTCCGGCAACAACGTGATCCGAAGGATCACCCCGGCGGGTGTGGTGACCACCTCGTTCGGCACCGGCATGCTTCCCAGCAAGGGCAGCGTGGACGGGACGGGCAGCGACGCCCGCTTCAATGCACCCCATGACACGGCGGTGGACAGCTCGGGCAATGTCTATGTGGCCGATGCTTTCAACCACACGATCCGGAAGATCACGTCATCCGGAGTGGTGACCACGTTGGCCGGCTCGCCGGGGATCCGTGGCAGCGCCGATGGAACGGGCAGCGCCGCGCAGTTCAATGCACCCAACGGTTTGACGGTGGACGCCAGCAGCAACATCTATGTCGCCGATACCACCAACTGCACGATAAGGAAGATCACACCGGCGGGCGTGGTGACCACGGTGGCCGGTTCACCGGGCACCATTGGCAGTGCGGACGGCACAGGCAGCGCCGCGACCTTTAGGACGCCAGGGGCCG
>JBGOXZ010000424.1:0-2713 GCA_041479395.1 Opitutaceae bacterium | reverse complement strand
GACTTCGCCCTCTTGGCCCTTTTGATGGCCTTGAGAATGGCCGGCATGTCGTGGCCGTCGGGAAGCGTCTGCACGTCCCAGTCGATGGCCTTGAAACGCGCCGCAGTGTTCTCGCTCTGCGTCTTCGCCGCCATCGCGTCGAGGGTGACGTCGTTGGAGTCGTAAATGAGGATAAGGTTGTCGAGACCCTGGTGGCCGGCGAAGGCCACCGACTCCATGCCCACGCCTTCCTGCATGCAGCCGTCGCCCGCGAGGCAGATCACGTGATAGTCGAAGATGACGTGCTCGGCGGTGTTGAATCGCGCCGCCGCCATCTGGCCGGCCATGGCCATGCCGACGGCGTTGCCCACGCCCTGCCCCAGCGGACCGGTCGTGCACTCGACGCCCGGCGCACAATGAAATTCCGGATGTCCCGGTGTCTGGCTGTGGAGTTGGCGGAAGTTCTGCAGCTGTTCGAGCGGCAGGTCGTAGCCGCTGAGGTGCAGCCAGCTGTAGAGAAACATGCTGCCGTGGCCTGCCGACAGGATGAACCGGTCGCGGTTGAGCCAGCGCGGCTCGTCCGGGTTATGCACCAGCGCATGCCCGTAGAGCACGACGCCGACCTCGGTGGCGCCCAAGGGCAGGCCGAGGTGACCGGAGGCGGCCTTGTGGACGGCGTCGATGGCGAGGCCGCGGGCTTGGGCGCAGGCCCTGGCAAGAAGCTCGGTGTTAAGTTTCATGGAAGAAATCGGGTTTAGCCACGGATGACACGGATGAACTCGGATGACGAACAGATCCTGCAGCGCAGTCTGTCATCGTGAGGCCCGTTCTGCTGGCCAGCAGAACAGTCCGCGGCGATCCAGCTGGCACCGACAGGTCGGAGCTGGATTGCGTCGTCGTCCCGCGCAGGTGGGACTCCTCGCAATGACAAGTCTGAGGCTAAGCGGCCAGCGGTCACTGTCCAACGGTTTCGCGCGCGCGGTGGAAAGCCCCCATTCAGGCGCAATCAAAAGCGAGTCATGGCAGACTCGCTGGCCTTTCAGTCGATGTAGGAAGCCCGCTTGCGGGCGATGATCGGTCGCGAGCGACCTTCCTACCGGCCGGCGTCACATCAGCTCGCGGTGGCCGGAGCCGCCGGTTCCGGGGCGGGTGCAGCGGGCGCCGCCGCCGCCGGTGCTACCTCCTCATAACGCTTCTTCTTGACGGCCATGGCCGCCTTGCCCGTCCGCTGGCGCAGGTAATACATGCGGGCGCGCATCGGCTCACTCTCGTGCTCGATCTCGATCTTGTCGATGTTGGGCGAGTTGACCGGGAACACGCGCTCGACGCCCTCGCCGTAGCTGATGCGGCGGACAGTGAAAGTCTCGTGGATGCCGTGACCCTTGCGGGCGATCACGACGCCGGAGAAGATCTGGATCCGCTCCTTGTCGCCTTCGCGCACCTTGGTGTGCACGCGCACGCCATCGCCCGTTTTGAAGGGCGGCAGGCCCTTCCTAAGCTGATGGGCGGTGATTTCATTGATGATCGGATTCATGTTGCTCCTTCTCCAGTAAATCGGGTCGGACCTGGCGGGTTTTCTCGATACGCCGCGCAAGCCGCCACTTCTCGATCTCGCCGTGATGCCCCGACAGGAGCACTTCCGGCACGGACATGCCGCGAAATTCGGCGGGCCGCGTGTACTGAGGAAAGTCGAGCAACTTGCCGGTGAAGCTTTCGTTCGTCAACGACTTTTCCTCCCCGAGCACGCCCGGGATGAAGCGGGCCAGCGCGTCGACGAGCACCGCCGCCGCCAGCGTGCCGTTGGTGAGCACATAATCGCCGATGCTGATCTCCTGGTCGATCAGGCGGTCGCGAATGCGCTGGTCGATGCCCTCGTAGTGGCCGCTGAGCAGGATAAGATGTTGCTGGCGCGAAAGCTCCTCGGCCAGACCGGGACTCAGCGGCACGCCGTCGGGCGTGAGATAGATGCGGCGGCAGCCGGGTTTCTGGAGCTGCTCGATGGCGGCGAACACCGGCTCGGGTTTGAGCACCATGCCCGCGCCGCCGCCGAAGGGCCGGTCGTCGGCCTTCTTGTGCTTGTCGGTCGTCCAGTCGCGCAGGTCGTGCACCTTCACCGACACGAGCCCGGCTTCGATGCCCTTGCCCAGGATGCTCTCGGCCAGGAAGCCGGCGAGCATCCGCGGGAACAGCGTCAGAATGTCGATGTGCAGGGGCATCGTCAGGCGAATGACTGATTAAACCACAGAGGCACAGAGGACACCGAGAAAAAAACAAAACCCCGGCGGCGTGCCGAGGCTTGTGATCGAGACCGAATCAGAGACTCTGTGACCTCGGTGTCTCTGTGGTTAAAACCGATCTCAGGCCGTTGGGGCCGGGGTCGCAGGAGCGGCGGGCGTTGCTGGTGCCGCCGCCGAAGCCGGAGCGGCCAGGGCGGCCTGACGGCGGCGCTCCTTTTTGATGAGAGCGTGCATCGTGTCGGTGGGCCGGGCTCCCTTGCTGAACCAGTAGTCCACGCGGTCGAGCTTGATTTGGAGGGTGTTGCCCTTGGCCTCGGGCGTATAGGTGCCGAGGATTTCCGTGGCGTCGCCGTCGCGGCGGGAACGCTGTTCAGCCACCACCACCCGGTAGATGGGTTTGTGCTTGGTGCCGATGCGGGAAAGACGGATCTTGAGGCCCATGTGTTGGATGCGAACAGACGTTGAGTCGTTTGGAAAAGCCGACGAGTGCACTGGGG
>JBGOXZ010000423.1:0-2726 GCA_041479395.1 Opitutaceae bacterium | reverse complement strand
GCCCGCGAGCGGCGCGTACCGAGTCGGCGATTACTGGTCGTTCGCGGCCCGGACCGCGGATGCCTCCGTCGAGGAGCTGGCGGAGGCGCCGCCGCGCGGGATTCACCATCACTATTGCCGGCTGGCACTGGTCACCTTCCCAAACCCGCCGACGGACTGCCGGCATTTCTGGCCCCCGGAATTTGGCGGCGCGAGCTGCGATTGCACCATCTGTGTCACCGCCGCATCGCACAATCAGGGTGCGCTGACCATTCAGCACGCCATCGACCAGGTGAAAACCAACGGCGGCACGATCTGCCTGGAGGTCGGGATCTACAATCTCGGCGCAAGCGCCCTCAATATCACCGGCGCCAAATCCCTGCGCCTGCGCGGCCAGGGCGGCCAGACCATCCTGAACTACACCGGAGCGGGATCGGCGGTTCTGATCGAAAGCTCCGTGGGGGTGACGATCGAGCAGCTGGCACTGCTGAGCGCAGCCCCGGCCGGCACCGCGAGCCCGAGCGTGGCGGTGCACAACAGTTCCGCGGTGACCATCCAGCGCAGCCTGATCGCGCGCGGCGGCCCGAACGAAATTGCCACCGCCGGCATTGCCCTGGGCGGCACCCTGGTCGGCGTGCTGATCCGCGAGAACCTCATCGTCAGTCCCATCGGCATCGGCCGGCTGGCCGTGGCGGCTGCCGCCGGGACCAAGCGGACGACCAAGGCGGCCAAGGCGGCGGCGGCCGCCGCCGTGTTGCTGACCGCCGACCTGGTGATCGAGGACAACACGCTGCAATGCACGCAACGCGGCATCAGCTTCGACGGCCTGAGCGTGCACACCTTCCAGTCGCGGCTGGCCGGCAACCTGATTGTCGGCTGCAACCAGGGCGCCATCCTGATGCTTGGCTGGGTCATGCCCGGCTCGAGCCTCGACGTGCGCGGCAACGACCTTCACCCCACCGGTCCTGGAATCGTCATCGGCACCGACGACGCCCGCATCGAGAGCAACAACATCGCCCCGCTGCAAGTCGGTCAGGGCGGCGACGGCATCGTTCTGACGCTCGGGTTCGACAAGACCGGCCTCGACCGTTGCCAGATTCTCAACAACCGCATTCTCGGCATGGCCGGCAACGGCATCCATATTCTGAACGGCATCGTGCGCTCGGCGATGATCAAAAACAACTTCATCGAGGCCGTGGGCGGCGGTGGCATCGTGATGGACGACACCAGCATCGCCGGGCAGATGACGGTCGAGAACAATCAACTCCTCAACGTCGCGCCGCTGGCCAACGACGCCAAGGCGCCGGTGATCGGCCTGCGGATCGTCAACACGATTCGGGCGGAGATTGTCGGCAACGCGATCATTGGAGTTGGACTGGCGGCGGCGCAGAGCCCGCGCCGCGCCGGCGTCCAGGTGGTCAACATCGGATCCGGGCGCATCGACGGAAACGAGGTGATGAACGTCGGGCCGCCGACCGATTTTCTGCAGGAGACCGCCGGGATCGAGTGCCTCGGCACCTTTATGCGGCTGGACATCACCGCCAACACCGTCCGCCGCGCGCTGGTGCCGCCGCCCAGCCCCGGCTCATCCCGCTGGTTTGCGGTGCGCATCGGCGCGCTGCCGGCGACCGGTGTCGTGGTCGTCAGCAAGGACATTTCTTTTGTCGTGGCGAAAGACGTGATCATTGCGGTCGTCGGCGACAAGCTGATGACGCTGCCGCGCGGCAAGGAGATCGTCGGCCTGCACGGCAACCTGCTGGAATCCTACGGCACCGCCGCGGTGGTCAACGTGATCGCGGGCGGCGCGTTCACGTTCAACACGAACCGCTGCCTGCTCACCGCCGCGGCGGCCGCGGCAACGGCGGGTCAGCCCGTGGCGCAGGCGCAGATCGGCGCGGCCCTGGCCAGCACGAACTACCTGGAGGGTCCGGCCAACGCGCCGGCGCTGCTGCTGCAATTGCCCGACGGCGGTCCCTTCACGGTGCTCGGCAACATCACCAGCGGTCCGATTCTGGTCAATGGCTCCACGCTGGCGGCGACGCCGTGGGGCCCATTCAACGTCGTGGCGTCGTAAGCGCACCCGCGCAATCTACCGGAGGAAACCATTCATGAGATTCGTCACAGCCAAAACTGAATCCACCCTGGCGGACCTGACCCGCCGCGTGTTCGAGATCCAAGGCCGGAACGCCGGCGAACGGACCAAGCAGGCCCAGGCCGCTCTCCTGCGGGCCAACCCGCACCTGCGCGACCTGAAGAAGGTGCCGGCGGGCACGCTGGTCCTCCTGCCTGATCTGCCCGGCACCAGTCCCTTTGCGCCGCAGGCCGCGGCACCGGTCAGCTCGGAGGTGGTGGCGCACCTGAAGCAGGCTTTGGCCGGAGCCAAGGCCGTCCTCGCGCGGGCCGCGGCCAGCGAGGCCCAGGATGCGGCGACCACCCTCGAACTGGCCAAGAGCATGGGACAAATGAACGTGCTCAAACAGGCGCCGGGCCTGCAAAGCCGCCTGCCGGAGATCGCGAAGCTGACCAAGTCGCGAGCCACGGAAGCCGCGAGCCTCAATGCCGCGCAGACCCAAGCCCTGATCGACCTCGAAACGGAGCTCGATCAACTGATCCCTTAGATCCATGCAGTTGAATCTGTAGGGCCGCGCCTTGGCGCGTGCCGTTCACTCGCAAACACCGGCGCGGACCAAGGTCCGGCCCTACAACCGAACGGTGACGGACGTCGCGAGTGAGTCTGTCGTTCAACT
>JBGOXZ010000422.1:0-2728 GCA_041479395.1 Opitutaceae bacterium | reverse complement strand
CCTCGACCCGCTCGGGGCCTTGAGCTTGTCGAAACGGCTCAGGGTCATCCTGAGCCTGCCCGCGGTGAGCCTGTCGAATCCGTCGAAGGATGAGCTTGCCTGCGGTGAGCTTGTCGAACCCGTCGAACGGGCAAGGTCCGGCCCTACGTTCAACTGCATGAGTCCGGCTGAGCGCCGGCAGATGCACGGGCCTGCGGGGATGGTCCAGCCACGTGCGCAGCCTGCCGGGCGTACAAGGCTACAGGGTTTTTGGGATCGCCGCGGTCAACACGTTGGGCGCGCCGTCGGTGACGAGCACGTTGTCCTCGATGCGCACGCCGCCGAGGGCGAGATGCGGCTCGACCTTGTCCCACGCCACGCCGTCGCGGAATTTCTCGCGGCGTTTCGGGTCGTGGAGGATCGGCGGAATGAAATAGAGTCCCGGTTCGACGGTGACCACGTAGCCCGGCGCCAGCGGCAGGTCCATGCGCAGGTTTTTCAGACTGGCCCGCGTCGAGCGCGGCCGGCCGGGCAGGGTGCCGCTCGCGTCGCGCACGCCGAGGCCGACCAGGTGGCCGATGCCGTGCGGGAAAAACAGCAGGTGCGCCTCCTGTTCGACGAGCGACTCGGCGTTGCCGCGCATGAGGCCGAGCGCGACGAGCCCGGCGGTCATGTCGACCGCGCACTGCAGGTGAACGTCGCGCCATTCAACGCCGGCCATGCAGCGGCCGATGGCCTTTTCCTGCGCGGTGAGGACGACCTGATAGAGATCGCGCTGGAACGCCGACGGCCGGCCGGCTACGTAGGTGCGCGTGACGTCGATGACGTAGCGGTCGATCTCCGCGCCGGCGTCGATCAGCACAAACTCGCCCGCCTGCGCGGCCCGCGCGGTCGGCTCGAAATGCAGCACCGCGGAATTTGGGCCGGTGCCGACGATGGTGCCGTAGCCGGTGCGCGTCGCGCCGCGGCGGAAAAACTCGGCCTCGAGTTCGATCTGCACCGTCCGCTCCGTCACGCCGGGAGCGATGATGGCGGCGGCCTTGGCGTAGCCCGCGGCGGTGGCCACGGCGGCGCGGCGCATCGTCGCGAGCTCCAACTCGTCCTTGGGCCGGCGCGCATGGGTGAAGGCCTCGCGCACCTTCGCGGTCAATGCGTCATCGGCGCGCACGCCGGGGAGGGGAGCGCCGAGCAGGGCGATGGCGCGGTCGCGGCGCGCGGCGATCCAGGCCGGCAGCGCGGCGAGCGCTTCGCCGGCGAACTGTTGCCGCGCTTCCCAGACGCGCTCACCCTCGGTGACCTCCGGCACGAAAAGCTTCCAGCCGTCGCGCGGTCCGTCCTGCGGGTCGAAGGCGGCGATGGCGCCGGGGCACTCCGTGCCGGCCACATAGAAAAACTCGGCGTGGGCGCGAAAAGGGTAGGTCTGGTCGGTGTTCTCCGGCAGCGGGACGGGCGTGCCGGCCCCGAGAAGCAGAATGCCGTCGTTCAGGTTGAGCGCGGCGGCGAGCCGCGCGCGCCGCTCGGCGAGTTGGACAAACATGGTTGGGATGGGCTTGGCGCAGTTGTCGGCCTGAATACCTCGCCCGACAAGCCGTTTCCGGCGGCGTGTCAGCGTTTGGGTATTGTCGGATGATGTGACTCCAGCAAGGCATGACGTGGTGCGTGGCTTTAGCCCGCGCCCTGAGAGTCATCGGCGCAGGCTGAAGCACTGCGCCACATATGAAGTTGGTCTCTCCATCGCCGAAGGCACCGCAGTGCCGCCGCGCGACTTGGTTGAAGGGCGTTGCGCCGGGGTTGCCCTCCCGCATCCGCCGCACATAGTCAGACCCAACCCCATGAATTTCAGCCAGCCTCAGGCCGACGTCTATGTGCCATCCGGCATCGATCCCGCCGCCGCGCTCGCGCGCACCACGCACCTGTGCGTCGCCGCCCACCCGGACGACATCGAGATCATGGCCTACCACGGCATCGCCGAGTGCCAGGGCCGCGACGACCGGTGGTTTTCGGGCGTCGTCGTGACCAATGGCGCCGGCAGCCCGCGCACCGGGCGCTACGCGCGGATCAGCGACGAGGAGATGCAGGTCGTCCGGCGGCGGGAGCAGCGCCGCGCGGCACGGCTGGGCGGTTACAGCATCCAGATCCAGCTCGCGCACGCGAGCGCCGCGGTGAAGCGCCCGGGACATCCCGGCGTCGGCGCCGATCTGGAAAAGATATTCGCAGGCTGCCAGCCGGAGGTCGTCTACCTGCACAACCCCGCCGACAAGCATGACACGCATGTCGCCGTGTTTCTGCGCTGCCTCGACGCGATCCGCTCGCTGCCCAAGCCGCAGCGCCCGCGGCGGGTGCTCGGCTGCGAGGTCTGGCGCGATCTCGACTGGCTGCCCGACGCCGAAAAGGTGGCGCTCGACGTGTCCGCGCAGCCGCGGCTCGCGGCGAGGCTGCTCGCGGTGTTCCGGTCGCAGATTGCCGGGGGCAAGCGCTACGACGTCGCCACGCTGGGCCGGCGCGCGGCCCATGCCAGCTTTCATGCCTCGCACGCCACCGACGCCACCACGGCGCTCACCTTCGCGATGGACCTCACGATCCTGGCAAAGGTCGATTCGCTCGACGTGGAGGCGTATCTGCGGGGGTTGGTCCGGCGCTTCCGCGACGACCTGACCGTGCGCCTGCGGAAGTTCAGGTGAGACGAGACAGCTGCAGCGGTGGCGACGGGCTAGAGGCTATCCGAAAAACCTGCTGCGCTGCCCGGTGG
>JBGOXZ010000421.1:0-2736 GCA_041479395.1 Opitutaceae bacterium | reverse complement strand
GACAAGGCGTCATAGTCGCCCTGCAGCAGGCAGCGGGCGGTATCGGTGTAGCTCACATCGGCCTGCGCGGCATCCATGGCCGCGACCTGCAGGCGCAGCTTCTCGGGACTGATCAGGTCATCTGAATCGAGGAACAGCACGTGTCGCCCCGTGGCGGCGGCCAGACCGGCGAGACGCGCGAACAGCAGACCCTGATTGGACTGGCGGAGGATTCTCTCCGGCGCGAACCCCAGCCGGGCGATCGACTCTGCCGCGGGCGGTTCGGAGCCGTCATCCACGACAACGACTTCGACGGAAAGTCCCTCGGCGGCGCGCCGCACGCTCTCCAGCGTGTAACGAATAACCTCACTCCGGTTGTAGACGGGAATGACAACGGAGATGTCGGGAGATGCCGGCACGCTCATGGGAGCATCGCGGTTTCGGCCGGCAGCGGGCGCGGCGGGTGCCGCGCCGCCAGTTCGCGCGCGGCGGCAGTGACGGTTTCGGGCAGGATCTCCGCGAGACATTTCAGATCGTGCGGACAGCCATCGCGCAGGCCGCAGGGCGAACAGTCGACCGCCCGGTAGAGATTGACATTGCAGGCGTAGCCGAAGGTCTCCGGCCGGGCGCGACCGCCCAAAACGACGACGGAGGGGCAATCGACGGCGCGCGCCAGGTGGGCGAGAAATCCTTCCAGTCCGACGAACACCTCCGAGGCCGCCAGGATCGCCGCGGCTTCGCGCAGGCTCGTACGACCGCGCAAGTCCGTGTCGACCGGCAGGGCCGGGTCGGTGCCGGCGCCCAATTGCACCAGGTTGAAATCGCGGGCGAGCTCGCGAGCCACCGCGGCAAGGCGCGCCACGCCCCATTCCTTGGTGGGATAGGGCAACGACGCCGTCAGGCAGGTGGAATGAATCGCCACCTGCCGCGGACCAAGCGTGCCGCGGCTTCTCTCCTCTGGCGTCAGGTGGAGATAAGGGCGCACGGCGATTTGGCCCTGCAGGCCGGCCAGGCGGCACATCTCCGCGATGATGTGGCGCTGGGGAAGAAGATCCCGTTCCGGGCGGGCGGGATCGCGCGTGACATAGTAAGGCTGGATGACGTCGGAGCCGAGGCGACGCAGGGCGATGGCGTAATAATCGTTGATCGGGATGACACGGACCGGATCCGCATTGTGGTGAAAAAACTCCAGCCGGTTAGTCATCACGGCGAAGGCCTGCCCGCGGCAGCGCGCTTCGCGCAGGACGGCCGTGCAAAGGAGATCGTCACCCAGGCTGCGCGGGCCGAACAGGAGAACGCGCGCCGGCCGGCCGTGGCGCAGCAATCCCCGGCTGGCGGCAATCAGCCCTCCCAGGCGGCGGTTCAGCGCAGACATGGTGGTTGGGGCCTCAACCCTGGTCTTCGTCACGGGCGGATCGCCGCGAAATTGGAGAGCGCATGCGCGGTGTGTTCATGGCGGTCCAGAATTTGCAGCGTGAACCCGGCTTCGTGCACGAGGGCGTGCAGATCGGCGGGCTGGCGCGTGGTGAGAAAGTCATTGGTGGCTTCGAAGATGATCACCCGGAGGCCCGCCGCCTTCAGCGACGGTCCAAAACCGCGCAGCACCTCCGTCTCCGCCCCCTCGACATCGATAATCATCGCGGTGGGCGGCGGCGCGAGGCCGCGGCTGATGACCTCCGCGGCGGAATATGTGGCGACCATGAAGCGCTGATCGTAGGTGAACTGGGCGACCGGATGCAGGGTGGACATGCCCGGATTGCCCGACGCATTGGCAAAGAAGGGAAGCATGGTCGTGCGATCCGCCAGCGCGTAGGCGTGCAAGTCGAGCGTGATGCCGTTCAGTTCGCAGTTCTCCAGGATGCGCGCCGCCATGGCGGGCGAGGGTTCAAAGGCCACGACCTGGGTTTCCGGATGCAACCACTTGGCCGTCACGGCGTGCAGGCCGAAGTTGGCGCCGACCACCCAAAGCACCGCGCCCGGACCAAGGGCGGGCCGCACCGCTTCGAGCACCTCGGACTCGTAGAAACCCTCGCTGATCACATGGGTGTCCACGCTGTCCCATGGCGTCAGGAAGAACTGGCTGCCATAGCGGGTGACGACCCGCAGGCTGCGCCGGCTGGAGAACGGTTTGAGTAGGTCGTAGAGCGAGACGAATCCGCGCCAGTTTTTCCGGCGGACGAACGTCAGGAGGCGATCGCGCCAACTCGGAGGTCGGCCGGGCCCAGGGCTCAACGCATTACGCATGGAAAATCCGAGTTGGCCTCCAGATCCGGTGGACGGGCCGTTCGTTCGGAGTGGCGTTCAATCATGGTTTCCTTTGAACAGTGAGGGGGCGTATTTCCGGGCGAGGAAGTATCGCCTCCACCCCTTGAGGATTTCGAGGGGAGCGGGTCTCAGTCGGAGGGGGGTCTCGCATGATCTGGCGAAAACGTCGAAGCCATGCCCCACCCGCACCCGGGCATGCTGCAATGTGGGATTGTCAGTGGCGATCCGATCACAAAAGCGACTGAGCGTGGGAACCCGCGTGTCATCGAGGACGATGACCGCATGGGGGCTATGGATCAACGCGGACCAAAGGGTCCGCTCCCGAAACGCCGGATAGAACGGGGCGTCAATCAGGATGAGGTCGGCCGACTCCAGGCGCTGGGCGACCTCGGCGTCGATCGTCCAATCCAGCACAGGAAACAGGTGATGCAGATGAAACTTCAGCGGACGGACCAGCGCGGTGTGTCGGGTTTTTTCCGTGGCCGTTAGTTG
>JBGOXZ010000420.1:0-2739 GCA_041479395.1 Opitutaceae bacterium | reverse complement strand
CGCAGTCGCGCCGCGGAGTGGGGCATTGATCCCAAGCGCGTCGGCATCATGGGATTCTCCGCCGGTGGCGAGGTAACCGCGCTGGTCGGCGCGCACCAAGAGGCGGCCAGTCCGGAGGCGGCCGATCCGGTGGATCGCCTCAACTCCCGTCCAGACTTTCAAATTCTTGTCTATCCCGGTGGACCGCTGGTCGCCGCCCTGCGCGTGCCGAACGACGCTCCACCGGCTTTTCTGGTCTGCACCTACGACGACCAGGGTTCGGCCGCACTTGCCGCCCAGCTCTACCTCAAGTTCAAGGAAGCGGAGGTCCCGGCAGAGCTTCATATCTACGCCCGGGGCGGACACGGTTTTGGCATGCGGGAGAGTCCGTTGCCCGTGGGCACCTGGACCGCACGGGTGCAGGATTGGATGGCTGACCAAAAACTGCTCAAGAAGCAGTGACGGGCTCATGGGCGCGGGTTTACTTTTGAGCGCGTCCCGCTAGGTTGGCCCGCATGAGACAGCGCAAACTCGGGGCGAACGGTCCGGCGGTATCGGCGCTCGGACTCGGCTGCATGGGCATGTCCGATTTCTATGGCAACCGCGACGACGCGGAGGCCATCGCCACGATCCATCACGCCCTGGCCCGCGGCGTCACCCTGCTTGATACCGCCGACATGTATGGCTACGGCCGCAACGAGGAATTGGTCGGCCGGGCCATCCAGGGCCATCGCCATGAGGTTTTTCTGGCGACCAAGTTTGGCATCGTGCGCCCCGAGAACAGGCCCGACGTCCGCGAGATCAACGGCCGTCCCGAGTACGTGCGGGCCGCCTGCGAGGCGAGTCTGCGCCGCCTCAAGGTTGACGTGATCGATCTCTATTATCAGCACCGCGTGGATGCGGCCACGCCCATCGAGGAGACGGTCGGCGCCATGGCTGACCTCGTCCGCGCAGGCAAGGTGCGTTTCATCGGACTGTCCGAGGCGGGCCCCGCGACGCTGCGGCGCGCGCACGCGGTGCATCCCATCACCGCGCTGCAATCGGAGTATTCGCTGTGGACGCGCGATCCCGAGGAGGCCGTGCTGGCGGTCTGTCGCGAACTCGGCATCGGTTTCGTGGCCTACAGTCCGCTCGGCCGCGGCTGGCTGACCGGCCGGTTCCAGCGCCCCGAGGATTTCGCCTCGGACGACTATCGGCCGCATACGCCGCGCTTCCAGGGGGAGAATTTCCAGCGAAATCTCCCCCTCGTCCGCCGCATCGAACAGCTGGCCGCGCAGAAAGGCTGCCGTCCCTCCCAGCTCGCGCTCGCCTGGGTGCTCGCACAGGGTGAGAACATCGTGCCGCTCCCCGGAACCAAGCGCCGCACCTATCTCGACGAAAATCTCGCCGCGCTCGCGGTGACGCTGGGGCCCGCCGAGGTGAAACAGATCAGTGACCTCTTCCCGCCGGGTGTCGCAGTCGGCGCCCGCTATCCCGAGACGATGCTGGCGACCTTGGGTCGCTGAGCAAACTCCCGAGTGTGTCTCTGGCGCACGGGTCACCCGAGGTGCCACTCCGGACAGCGGGTTTCTTCGTGCGGCGTGGCGCAGCCGGCGCTTTGACTTGGCCTCGGAGAGAAAACCCGTCACAACTTGCCCTCTCCTGCCGCCGGGAGCCGTCTCCCCGGGCGGCTCCCACCCATCCCGTTCAAGAAACCGCCGGGGCCCGCCGGCTCAACACCTCGGCCGCCCGCACCGTTTCCCCTCCGAGATCCTTGGCATGCAATCCACCAACGAAAATCCCTTCTGCGTGGCCAATTTCGGCGCGAAGCCCGATGGCGGGACGCCCTGCACCGCCGCCATTCAGCAGGCGATTGACGCGGCGGCCGCGGCGCGCGGAGGCGTCGTCACATTCGCCACGGGCAGGTACCTGACCGGCGCGCTGTTCGTGAAATCGCACGTGGAGCTGCACCTCGACGAGGGCGTGGAGCTGGTGGGTGTTCAGGACGAAGCCGCCTACCCGGAAATCTGGTCGCGCGTGGCCGGTATCGAGATGCGCTGGCCGAGCGCCCTGATCAATGTGTACGAACAGACCGCCGTCAGAATCACCGGCCCCGGCATGATTAATGGCCAGGGCGACTATTGGTGGAATAAGTTCTGGGGCCCGGACGAGCAGGGCGGCATGCTGAAAGAGTACGAGGCGAAGGGACTGCGCTGGGCCGCCGATTACGACTGCAAGCGCCCGCGCCTCATCCTCGTCTACAAATCGACCAATGTGCTGCTCGAGAAGCTCCACCTGAAGCGTTCACCCTTCTGGACCGTCCACGTCTGCTATTCGCAAAACGTCACGGTCGACGGCATCGTCATCCGCGAGAATTTCGGACCGAGTTCCGACGGCATCGACATTGATTCGTCCTCGGACGTGCTGGTCCAGCGCTGCGACATCGACTGCAACGACGACGCCCTGTGCATCAAGGCCGGGCGCGACGCGGACGGCCTGCGGGTGAATCGACCCACGGAAAACGTGGTGATGCGCGATTGCGTCGTGCATGCGGGGCACGGCCTGTTCACGATCGGCAGCGAGACCTCGGGCGGCGTACGGAACGTCGAGGTCTGCCACATGAAGGCGCTGGGCACCTGGATCGGCTTCAGCTTCAAATCCGCCCGGACCCGGGGCGGTGTCGTGGAGGGCATCAGGATTCATGACATCGAGATGGTCGGCGTTCCCCGCCCCTTCCGTTTCACGCTGAACTGGCTGCCCAGCTACAGCTATCCACAACTG
>JBGOXZ010000419.1:0-2745 GCA_041479395.1 Opitutaceae bacterium | reverse complement strand
GCCTTCGGCGAGGTGCCCCTAGGTATTCCAGCTTCACGCAGAGTGTGCGCGATGTTGCCGTGCGGATAGTCGCTCGTGTCGGAAGTGAACATTTTGTCCCCTCACGCCGAGCCGATCAGGATGCCGGCGAGGAACACGAGCAGGCCGCCGAGAATGACCTGGAACGCCGCCGACAGGAACCGCGTGTCCATGTAGTGGTGGCGGATCCAGGAGATCGCGATCAGTTCGACCAGCACCACGCCGCCCGCCACGCCCGTCGCCACCCCGAAGTCGGAAATGAGGAAGGGCAGCGTGTGGCCGATGCCGCCGAGCGTCGTCATGAACCCGCACACGCCGCCGCGCAGCCACGGATGCCCGCGCCCGCTCAGCGCGCCATCGTCCGACAGCGCCTCCGCAAAACCCATGCTGATGCCGGCACCCACCGACGCCGCCATGCCCACGAGAAACGCGTCCCAGCTGTTGCGCGTGGCGAACGCCGCGGCAAACAACGGCGCGAGCGTCGACACCGAACCGTCCATCAGCCCGGCTAGCGCCGGCTGCACGATCTGCAACACGAACATCCGGCGCTGCGTGGCATCCTCCTCGGCGCGGGCGCCGGAGGTGGTCTGCTCCTTCTCGAAATGCCCGGCCAGATCGGAGTGCCGGCGCTCCGCCTGCGCGAGGTCGCCCAGCAACTGGCGGATGCCCGCATCGGCCGTGCGCTCGGCGACGGCCTCGTAGAACCGGCGCGTCTCGAACTCCATCATCTCCGCCTCGCGCCGCACCTGCGCCACGGTCAGCACCCGGGCCAGCCAGAGCGGCTTGCGGTCCACAAATCCCTTCACGTCCTGCCGCCGCATCAGCGGAATGTGTTCTCCGAAGCGCGCGCGGTAGGCCTCGATCAACTGGTGCCGGTGGTTCGACTCCTCCGCCTGCATGGCGGTCAGCGCGGTGGCCGTCGCGGGATAGTCGCCGCGCAGTCGCTCCGCGAAGTCGCCGTAAATCCGTCCGTCCTCCTCCTCGAGCGAGATGGCGAGCGCGAGGATTTCACGCTCGGAGAGTTCATGAAACGCCTTGGCCATGCCTCAATCTGCAATTCCCCGGCCGGCAGGACAAGTTTTCCCAGCGGCCATCCTTCCCCGCCTGCGGTTTTCCGTTTGACCCGGAGGCCCGGCCGCGCCGTCAATTCTCCATCCTTATGCTGAAAGCCGGAATCGTCGGGTTGCCCAACGCGGGAAAGTCCACGCTCTTCAACGCCGTCACCCGCACGCACAAGGCCGCGGTGGCCAGCTACCCCTTCTGCACCATCGAACCCAACGTCGGCGTCGTCAACGTGCCGGATGACCGCCTCGCCCGCCTCGAGCAGATTTTCAAGACTGGCATGGTCATCCCGACGGCCATCGAGTTCTTCGACATCGCCGGCCTGGTCGCCGGCGCCAACAAGGGCGAGGGGCTCGGCAACCAGTTCCTCGCCAACATCCGCGAGGTCGACGCCATCATGCACGTCGTGCGCTGCTTCGAGGACGACGACGCCCCCCACCCCATGGGCTCCCTCGACCCGGTCCGCGACATCGAGGTGGTCACGACCGAACTGGTCCTCTCCGATCTCGACGCGGTGAAGAAACGCATGGAGAAGGCGCACAAACGGGAGCGGAGCGGAGAGAAGGACGCGCGCGCCGAACTCGCGCTGCTCGAGCGGCTGGTCCCGCACCTCAACGCCGCCAAGCCGGCCAACACCCTGCCCGTGCACGAGGATGAACCGCGCCTGCTACGCCTGTTCCAGCTCCTTTCGACCAAGCCGGTCATCTATGCCGCCAACATCGCCGAGGGCGACCTCGCCACCGCCGCGCAGAATCCGCTGGTGCAAAAGGTCGCCGAATATGTACGGGCGCACCATGACGCCGCGCTGGTGTCCATCAGTGCGAAGATTGAGGCCGAGCTCGCGGACCTGTCGCCCGCGGAGGCGCGGGAATTCCTCCAGGATCTCGGGGTGGAGGATTCGGGCGCGTCCGCCCTCATCCGCGCCACCTACGCCCTGCTCGGGCTCATCACGTTCTTCACGCACAACGAAAAAGAAGTGCGCGCCTGGACGGTCCGCAACGGCACCAAGGCCCCGCAGGCCGCCGGCGTCATCCACACCGATTTCGAGAAGGGATTCATCAAGGCCGAGATCATCAGCCACGATGACCTCGTGAAGCTCGGCAGCGTGCACCACGCCCGCGAGGTCGGCCACTACCGGCTCGAAGGCCGGGATTACGTCATTCGCGACGGCGACGTGGCCCTGTTCCGCTTCAATGTGTGACGCCCGATCTGCCTTCCCGCCCTCCAGGTTCAGGTTGCCACCGGGGGAAAGGCTTGTTTCAACGAAGCGCATGTCGAGCCTGCACCTGCTTCGTGGCGCCCATCGCGGCGTCCTCACGCTCATCGTCATGATGGCGGCGGGATGTTCGGTCAGGCAATACACCGTGAACCGCCTGGGCGATGCGCTCGCGCGGAGCAGCGGCGGCACGTTCGCCAGCGATGATGACCCCGAACTCGTGAAGGCCGCGGCGCCATTCAGCCTCAAGCTGATCGAGAGCCTGCTCGCGGAGACTCCCGACCACGCGGGCCTCCTGCTGAGCGCGGCCAGCGGGTTCACCGAGTACGCCTATGCCTTCGTGCAGCCGGAGGCCGATGAGCTCGAAGCCACTGACTTCACCGCCGCCCAAGCGATGCGCGGGCGGGCCAAACGCCTCTACCTGCGCGCCCGCAACTACGGGTTGCGCG
>JBGOXZ010000418.1:0-2760 GCA_041479395.1 Opitutaceae bacterium | reverse complement strand
CGGATTGCCGTTCGAGTCGTAACGCGGCTGACGCGGCATGGGCGGCCTTGAGGTGACGGCGTTATTCGGAACGAGAGTGCCGGCGTACTTGCCCTTCTCGGTCTCGACAGTGGCGGTCTTGCCGGCGTTGGCTGCGATAAGCTCCTCCAGGGAGAGCGCAGCGCGGGGTTTGGAGACCTCCCTCTCGTCGGCGACGGCCTTCTCGATTGTCACGCCTTCCTTGGGCGTGTAGAACCACCACGTGCCGATGAAGACCGCGATGGCGCAGACCAACACACACATGATGCCACCGCGTTTCCCCAGCCACCGGGCGGTGAGGTTGAACGTCGGGATGCCGAGGAACCCGAACCCCATGCCGGAAAGCCCCATCCAGAAATTCCACACCGCTCCCTCGGCGTTGTTGCCGCGGCACACGTAATAGATGGTGTCGTAATACCCGAGTGCGCCGACCATGCTCGTGCCCATGGCGTAGGGCAGTTTCATCAGGAGCTGCATGCGGAACGGCCGGCATTTCAGTGTCAGGTAGATCGTCTCCTTGAGCGCGATCTTCTCCTGTTTGCGCGCCGTCACCTGGCCATAGTAGCGCTCCCGCATCACCGCAAACAGCACGATCGCCCCGACGACCATGAGAAGCCCGAGGATGGCGCAGTAAACCTGTGCCCCCAACAGGATGTTCGGTTTGGTCCCCGCCGGCGCCGCACTCCAGCCACTCGCATGGGTGAACAGGAGTTTCAGGCGCTCAAATACGTTGCTGTTCGTCGCGCCGACCCAGACCGCCATCGTCATGAACTGCGCGGCAAAGAACAGGCCGAGCTCGGGGATCTTCTGCACGGCATTCCGGAACGACCACACGTTGGTGCGCTCGTGGTAATCCGGCGTCATTTCCTGCGCGAGGCTGTTCCACGGCATGTTGATGCAGCTCATGATCGGCAGGAAGATCGCCGACGAGCCGATCATGAACCAGAAATAGTTGGAAATCTCCGCCCCGAAGAGATGGGTGGAACCCCAGCCCGGCGTCACCGCCACCAGAAACGGCAGCGCGACACCCGCGACAACTCCGCCAATGAGGATGTAGGGCCGCCGGCGCCCCCAGCGCGAGCGGGTGTTGTCTGACAGCCAGCCGAACAGCGGGTCGGAGATTGCGTCAAAAAGCCGGTTGAAGAAGAGGGCGACACCGATCAACCACGGAGCGACCCCAAGGAAGATGTTGAATACTTGGAAGCCCAGATTGGGGTAGAGCCAGTGGCCCCACATGTCGTGAAAACTGCCCAGACCGTAGGCGAGCTTCTGTCCGACCGGCACCTTGTCTTCCGGCGCGATGCGGGGTGATGGGGCGGTGGTCTGGGGTGAGTTCGCTTTCTCGTCTGGGAGGGGCATGGGTAAAAAAGCAACCGCGCGGCCTATCCGCGCGGCACGAAGCCATGAAGGAACACTGCCCCTACCACAACCACAATTCGGATCGCGTCTGGTCGCTCGCGCACGTTATTTCGCCCCCGCATGTCCCGATGAGCGATGCTCATGCTCGGAGCGGGACGGGATACGTTTCGTGGCAAGCGGTGCGTTGCCGCCGCCGGCAAGCGCGCGTTTTCACTCGTTTTTCCGGCCATTTCGCACAAGTTGGTGGATTCAAATCATGCACTTCCACCGCCTCCCCGCCCTCCTCATGACCTTCGGGACACTCCTCTCCGCCGCGCTGCCGGCCGCCGAGCCGGCGCGGGCTGTCGACCCCGCCGACAGGTGGGACCTCACCCTGCTCTACAAAGATGACGCCGCCTGGCACGCGGCCAAGGACCACCTCGCCGCGGAGATCCCCAAGATCAAAGCCTACGAAGGCCGGCTCGGTGCAAACGCCGCGACCCTGCGCGAGGCCATGGATTTCATCTACGGCCTGCGCAAAGATTATGAGCGCATCGCGGTCTACACCTCACTCAAGCGCGACGTCAACACGCGCGATTCCGCGGCGCTGGAACTGAACCAAGAGGCGGACCTCCTGGGCACGGATTTCTCCCGGGCGACCAGCTTCATCAATCCGGAACTGCTGACGATCGGCGAAGCCAAGCTGCGCGCCTTCCTCGACGCGGATCCCGGGCTCGCGCCCTACCGGTTCCCCATTCTCGAGGTGCTGCGCGCCGCGCCGCACACCCTCGGCGCCGAGGCCGAAGGCGTGCTCTCCGCCGCCAGCCTGATCACGGGCAGCCCGACCTCGTTCTACAGCATCCTCGCCAACGCCGACATCCTGTGGCCGACGATCAAGCTCTCCGACGGCACCGAGGCCCGGCTCGATCAGGCCGGCTATACCAAATGGCGTGCCGCCGCCAACCGCGCCGACCGGCAGGCCGTCTTTGAGGCCTTCTGGAAGAAATTCCGCGAGTATGAGCGCACGTTCGGCGTGTCGCTTTACTCGCAGGTCAAGACCGACTGGTTCGACGCCACCGTGCGCAAATTTCCGAGCTCGCTCGCCGCGGCGCTGGCCGGCGACAACATCCCCGAGGCGGTCTACCGCACGCTCCTTGCCGAGACCAACGCCAACCTGCCGACGCTCCACCGCTACTTCAAACTCCGCGGCCGCCTGCTCGGGGTGCCCGACCTGCGCTACTGGGACATCTATCCGCCCATCGTGAAGCTCGACAAGCAGTTTACATAAAGACAAGCCTAGCCCCAGACCGCTCAGGTTCTCCTGGTCGCCCACTTCTCTGTGGTATGGCAGAAAAAGATTTTTTTGCTCTTCTTCTGATATGCCGCGCCCGTTATCCTGAACAT
>JBGOXZ010000417.1:0-2768 GCA_041479395.1 Opitutaceae bacterium | reverse complement strand
GTTGAAAGGCGACAATGCAGCCGGTATCGACTCGAATGGTCTCACCCGGTGCGAGATCGCGTTGGTACATCGTGCCGCCGGCGTGCAGGAAGGCCCAACCGTCGCCCTGCAAGCGCTCCATGATGAAACCTTCGCCGCCGAACAACCCGGCGCCAATCTTCTTGTTGAAGGCGATGCCGACGCTGACGCCCTTGGCCGCGCAGAGAAAGGAGTCCTTTTGCGCGATCAGCTCGCCGCCGATCTCCGCCAGGTGGACCGGGATGATCTTGCCCGGGTAGGGCGCGCCGAAGGCGACGCGCTTCTTGCCCGCGGCCCGGTTGTGGAAAACGGTCATGAAGAGCGACTCGCCGATGAGCAGGCGTTTGCCGGCGCCGACCAAGGCGCCCAGGAAACTGCTGCTCTGCTGGGAGCCATCGCCGAAGATCGTCTCCATCTCAATCCCGTCCTCCATGTACATCATGCCGCCGGCTTCGGCCACGGCGGCTTCTTGCGGGTCGAGTTCGACCTCCACGTACTGCATGTCATCGCCAAAGACCTTGTAGTCCACCTCGTGCATGGTGCCCATAGTGTTCGTTCCCGGCTCGTTGTTGTTCGAGGTCGCGCTGCCGGCCGACCTTCGGGTCGGCCCGCGACAGTGTCCATTAGACGACACCCGTCGCCGATTACAAGTTCCCAGCGGTTTTTCAGACTACCGGGCGTCTTCGGCGCGTCTCGCGGGGGTCCGTCCCGATCGTCCCGGCTTACTGGTAAGGGGCGTAGGGGCGCAGGTTCCAGTCCTCGCGGAGTCCGGCCGGCAGTTCTCCGAGGAATCGCGAAGGCTGTTGCATCATGTCCCCGCCGCCGTGGGTGGCGCGGATCAGCGGGTGGCTCAGATAAAGCTCGTTCTTGGCGCGCGTGATGGCGACGTAAAACAACCGGCGCTCCTCTTCCTCGCCTTCCGGCGTGTTGAGCGACCGCGCCGAGGGGAACAACCCGTCGCACAGCATGATCACGAACACGACGCCGAACTCCAGCCCCTTGGCCTGGTGAATGGTGGACAGCCGGAGACGTTCGTCGTCCGCGCCGGCGGGCCGGTCCTCATCCGCCTCCATGTTGGTGAGGAGGGCGACCTGGGCGAGGAAATCCTGCGTGGTGGGGAATTGCCGGGCGAAGGCGGCAAGCTGTTCGAGGTCTTCCAGCCGGGAGCGGTAATTTGTGTAACGCTCCTTCAGGCAATCCTCGTAGTCGGCCTCGAGCGCAAGCTGGATGAGTCCGCCGGGTTGGTTGCGGAGAGTCTCCGCCTCGAGCTGCGACATCGTGGCGACGAATTGCGCCCAGGCGACCGTCGCCTTCTTGGGCACGGAACCGGCGCAGCCCTGCAACGCTGCGGCCAGACTCGGCTGGGCGCCACGGCCCCCGTCCGGCGCCGGTGGTCTAGGTGCAGTGCCGACTTCGGCGGCTGTCGTTTCCGGGATGACCGGGACATCGTCCCTCCCGGCCGACCCGGGGGACGCAGCGGCGGAGAACAGGGCCCAGAGCTTGTCGGCGGTCTTGCCGCCGATGCCGGGCAGCATCCGCGCCAGACGCTTGAACGCCAGCTCGTCGTGCGGGTTGCAGACCAGCTTGAGGTAAGCGGCCATGTCCTTGATGTGCGCTTGCTCGAAGAACCGGATGCCGCTCGTGATGCTGAACGGAATGTTCCGACGGGTGAGTTCGAGCTGCATCTCCAGCACGTGGAAATGGGAGCGGTAGAGCACCGCCATCTCGTTCAGGTTGAGTCCCTCGTCGCGGAGTTCGAGGACGCGCTGGGCGACGAAGGCCGCCTGTTCCGCGCCGTCGTGGCAGGTCACGACGACCGGTTTGGGGCCGGACTTGCGCGCGGGCGCGAGCTGCTTGGCGAACTGGTGCACGTTGGCCGCGATGGCGGCGTTGGCGAGGTGCAGAATTTCCGGCGTGCTACGGTAGTTCGTCTCGATCTTGTAGATCTTCGCGTCGGGATATCGCTCGGGAAAGCGCAGGATGTTCTGGAAGTTCGCGCCGCGCCAGGAGTAGATGCTCTGCGAATCGTCGCCCACCACCATGACGTTGTGGTGCCGCGCGGCGAGGAGGTCGATCAGTTCGCTCTGGAGCCGGTTGGTGTCCTGGTATTCGTCCACGAGGATGAACTGAAACCGGCGCTGGTAAAGCTCACACACCTCGGCGTGGTCCTGGAGCAGCCGCAGCCAGAGCGACAGCAAGTCGTCGAAGTCCATGACGCCGGTGGCGCGCTTGCGTTCGGCGTAGCGGCGTTGGAGCTCTTCAATCTGCGGCGCCAGCGCGCTGAAGTAATCGTAGTGCTGTTCGAGCACCTGGCGCGGCGTCCGACCGGTGTTCACCGCGAGTGAGAAGATGTCGCCGAGCACGTCCGCTTTGGGGAAGCGCGTAGCCTTCAGGTCAATCTCGGCGCTGTCCAGGCAGGCGTTGACCAGGTCCTTGGCGTCCTCGCGATCGAGGATGGTGAAATCGCGGGAGAAGCCCAGCAGGTCGGCGTGCCGACGGAGGATGCGGTTTCCCATGGCGTGGAAGGTGCCTCCCCAAAGTGACGAGAGATCGCTGCCGAGCAAATCGGCGACGCGGCGCATCATTTCCTTGGCGGCCTTGTTCGTGAACGTCAGCAGCAGCAGACGGTCGGCCGGGATGCCCTGTTCGAGGAGGAAGGCGACGCGGTAGGTGAGCGTGCGGGTTTTGCCGGCGCCGGCGCCAGCGATCACGAGGGAAGGCCCGGGGGCAGCGGTCACGGCGGCCAGTTG
>JBGOXZ010000416.1:0-2769 GCA_041479395.1 Opitutaceae bacterium | reverse complement strand
TGGACGAACGGCGCGACATTCTCCGGCCACGACGACCTCGGCGGCTGCGCGCTGGGCTTCAACGCCGAGGTGCTCGCCGACGATCTCAAGTCGACCTCGCTCATTTATGGACGCTTCCACACGCGCACCTGCGTGAAGGCGGCCGTGGTGCCCGAGAAGACCTGGACCCTCGACCGTGGGCACCGCCTTGCGCTCAAAGCCGGCGCCAGCTACGACGACACGAACCGCGACGCCTCCGCCGTTTCCCCACTTGTTGAAATTGCGCTCGAGGAAGCCCGGGCGGGCGGCGGTGCGCGGCGTTTTTATTTCAACTACGCGCAGTCCACGCAGGTGCCCACCTACACGGCGCTCAATTCCAGCCCCACGGCCGGGCTGTTCCGCGGCAATCCCGGTCTCGGCCGCTCCACCAGTCGCAATCTCGAACTCGGCGCGGACGCCGCACAGGATGGCTGGCAGACCCACATCGCCGCCTTCTACCGCCGCGACGACCATCTGGTTGACTGGACCTTCCGGCGCGGCGTCACCGCCCGCAGCGCGAACGCGGTCGATATCGACACGGTCGGGGCGGAAGCCGTGGTGAAATGGTCCGTGGCGCGCGGCGAGTTCATCCTGGGGTACACCTTCCTGCACAAGAGCGCCGATTACGGCCCGGCCCAGGTGGATGGCAGCTTCTACGCGCTCAATTTTCCCAAGCAGCGGTTGACGGCGGCGCTCGTGGTGCGCCTCGGCGGAGGCGTCGAAGTGCGTATGGACAATCAGGCGCGGATCCAGGAGGACAATCCCCTGCGCACGGTCGGTGGCAATCAGGCGGTGATCTCTTCGCTCGGACTTTTCTACCGGCCAGCCCGGGCGCAGGCTCTCGACCTCTCGCTGCAGGTGGACAACCTCTGGAACACCGATTTCCAAGAGGTTCCGGCCGTTCCTGCGGCGCGCCGTGAGATTTCCGCGGGCATGACCTGCCGGTGGTGAAGACACGGTCCATATGTAGTTAGGGCGTGTTTTCAAATGTTGTAGGAGCGGCTTTACGCCGCGATTTCAACGCGTGGCTCATGTTCATGATCGCGGGATAAACCCGCTCCTACAGTTCGGACAGGCCTTCATGAGGCGGTTTAACGACACGCCATAACTCCGACGGGGTGAGGTGCCAGAGCGCGTCCGAAGTGCGCAAGTCTGTCCCGGCTGGCGCACCCAGCGGGACACGGTTGCCCATTACACTGCGCGTTCATGTTTCCATCGCGAACGCTTCCACTTGCAAAAACCGGGGACCTCGTGATTTGTGCAGAGGCAAACTATCGCGCTTTTCGGGGAAACTTGGGACGCGGTTTGCTAGTCATGAATCAGCACTCGATTTCATCATGATCACCACGCTCGCCTTCGTATTCATTCCACAGCCGATTTTCTGGCTGCTTTTCATCCTGATTTTCATCTTCGCCTTCTACGCCCAGATACGGGTGTCGAGCGCCTACCGCAAGAACGCGCAGATCCCCTCGCGCGGCCGGATCACGGGCCGCGAGGCGGCCGAGGCGGTCATGGCCCGCGCCGGCATCACCGATGTCGACATCGTTGAGATTCCCGGCCACCTGACGGACCACTACGATCCGCTCAACAAGCGCCTGTGCCTCTCGTCCGAGAACTACCGCGGCACCAGCCTTGCGGCGCTGGGGGTGGCGACCCACGAATCGGGCCACGCCATTCAGCACAAGGTCGGTTACAAGGCCTTGCAGGCGCGGATGGCGCTGGTCCCCGTCACCCAATTCACGTCCAGCCTCCTGCCGTTCATCATGTTTGGCGGCTTCTTTTTCGGCTTCGGCGGCATGCTGCTTGATCTGGGCATCATCATTTACGCGGTGTTGTCCCTCTTCCAGCTCATCACGCTGCCGGTGGAATTCGACGCGAGCCGGCGCGCGAAGGTCGAGCTGGTCAGCCTTGGCATCCTCGACCGCGACGAAATGCCGGGTGTCAACGAGACCCTCAACGCCGCCGCGCTCACCTACGTCGCCGCGTTCATCACGGCGCTGCTGCACCTCCTGTACCTGCTCTCAATGCGCCGCAACGACTGAAGGCGGGCGGGATGCGTTGCGACGGGGCCGGCCGAAAGATCGGCCTTTTGTTTGTGCAAGGTTGCCTGACATCACTTCATGAGCTGCGGCGAGGCACCTCGCCGTAGCTCCGCCAGGCGGAACGTAGCAGGGTGGCCTGCCAGCGGTAGCCTTGGCGAAGGCTGGCGGAGGCGAAGGGATTGCCTCGCTGCGCTCGTGGCTTCGCCCCACCTGATCAAAGAAAATGACGGCGCAGGAATGTCTTTCCCGAGCCGCTTTTCAGGTAGCCTTCAAAGGCGATGGCTTTCCTTTCTTCTGCAAATCAGAGATAACAGATGAGACGCCATGGCCGATATCTTTCCGTGTGTACGGACTTGCCAGAACTATGCTCGCAAATCCGAACCTTGAGATCTCCTGTCTGGCCAACGTAGTGCTGGCTACGATGGTACACGCTTTCAATCAGGTAATCATAATGCATAGGGGTGGACTCCTATGGTGAGTGTCATGCCCGCCTTCGCCAAGCCTGCGGCGCGCAGCCTTCGCCTGGGGTTCTGCCAGGAACGGCCATGCCCGCGATGATGGTGGTCGGCTGACGGATGGCCTGCCAGCCGTAGGCTTGGCGAAGGCTGGCGGCGGCGGCGGGATTGGCTCGCTGCGCTCGGGGCTTCGCCCCCAACCTTCGCGATCACTACGGTTTGCCCTTATCCCTCCCTGACGTCCCCGACTTTGG
>JBGOXZ010000415.1:0-2791 GCA_041479395.1 Opitutaceae bacterium | reverse complement strand
GAACAATTCTCGATGGCTGAGCGTAACCGTGGTCACACCCCAGTGCACGATGATGAGAAGGTCCGCTTTCACCAGGTCGCGGGTGGGATAAAAGTGCTGCTTGGCCAGCCCGGCGGCCAGGGTGGTGGCGATCTGCATGAACGGCATCTTTTCCAGCACCGTGTCCCGCGTGGTCCCGCCGAAAAACCGGCCCTGGAAAAACAGATTGGTCTGGTCCTTGGGCGTGCCGCCACCGAATTTCTGCGCTTCGTAATCCAGGTCGGACTTGGCCCGCACGGCTACCCGATTATCGCCCCACAGGCGGCCGGCGCCCGCCAATGCGATGAGGCACCAGATGAGCAGGCGATTGAATGGCAGGCAGCGATCCAGGCTGAAGCTGGGGAGGGGCACCGAATCGCCCGAGATAAAACCACCGGGGCACGCTCCATTAAAGAAAAATCCGGCGCCGATTCCTGCACGGCCGCGGTTCCACCGCGACCTGCCGTTCTTCCTTACCTCGTTCAAGGCGCCGCGTTGAAAGGAAAGGACCGCATCGTGGCTGCCCCATCGATCAGTCGATCAGGGGCGCACCCTGCGGCCGGACGCACGATGCCTCGTGCGAGCGCGTGCCGCGCCGGCGGTCTCGGCCCCTTGTTCCCGCACGGTTCAAGAAATCCTAACATTACGGTTTCCTCCGGCTACTTTCGTGGCATAAAGAACGCGTTGATCCTGCGAACTCAAGAGTTCTGACGTAGAGTGCCGATCATCAGAATCATGTCCTCCCATAAAGTCCCCATCCCGACTGAACCCAGAATCATCGTACGCGGCGTGCATCTCGAACTTTCCGACGCCCTGAAGTCCACCGCCGAGGAGAAGGTCGTCCGCCTCCTGCGTCATCAGGAACGCATCATCCGCGTGCGCCTCGATCTCGAGCACGACCAGACGCGCGATCCGCGCCATGCTTTCATCGCCAAGGGCCACCTCGAGGTTCGCGGGCCCGACTTGGTGGCGAGCGTCGCGAGCGACGAACTCTCCAAGTCGCTTGACGAGTTGATCGACAAGCTTGACCGCATGCTCCGCAAGCGCGCCTGCGCCGCCAAGACCAAACGCCGTCATCCCCATGGCGTGGAAATCCCCGCCAAGCTGCCCAAGGTGGACTGAGGCGCTACCCGCCGGCCCAGGCGAGGCCGAAGGACAGCCACAGCGGAATCACCAGCAGGCCGAGCAGCGTGGTGCCGACGATGATCTGCGCCGCGATGAGCGGCTGGCCGCCATAGTGCCGCGCGAGCACCAGCGGCATCATCCCCGAGGGCATCGCCGCCTGCACCACCAGCACGCGCTTCAATTCAAGCGAAACGGGCGCGAATTTCGCGAGCAACAGGAACGCGACCGGCAGCGCCGCGAGCCGCAGCAGACACGCCACCGGGGTCGTGCGCCCGTGGTAGAGCTGCCCCGGTTTTTCAAAGTAGGTCGCCAGCGTCACGCCACACAGCAGCAGTCCGAAGGGAATGGCGCACCCGCCCAGCAGATCGACGACCCGCATCAACACCGCCGGCAGGGCGAAACCGGAAAGGTTGACCCCCAGTGCGACCACGAGGGTGCAGATCGGCGGGTTGAGGACCTGGCGCCAGCCCTCCCGCGGCGACAGGCCCGACAACACGAGAAGACCCACGCTCCAGATCGCCAGCTCGCAGCCCATGTTCTGCACCAGCAGCACGCCCAGAGGCTCGCGGCCATAGAGCGACTCCATGAGCGGAATCGGAATGAAGCCGTAGTTGTAGATGCCCACGGTGAACGCAAAGGTGCGCAACCCCGAACCCACGTGCAGGCCGAGGGCACGCCCCGCGTAGTAGCCGACGGCAAACCCCCAGCACGATCGTGCCGAAGCCCGCCAGGGGCGGCCAGAGGATGTTGGCCGGCTCACGCAGCGCCGCGTTGCCCAACACGCTCTTGAGAATCAAGGCCGGATAGAAGCAGTTAACGTAGATGCGGAGCATCCCCGCCTCGGACTCTTCGGTCAGCCGGCACACGCGCCGCAGCAACGCGCCGAGGGCAAACAGCACAAACACGGGCGTGACGATGGCCAACAATTGCCAGTAGCCGGGCATGGGAAGAATCATGAAATCGTCACCGCGAGTCCGGTTCTGCTGGCCAGCAGAACGGGCGTGGCGATCCAGCTGGATTGCTTCGTCGCGTGAGTTCTCGCAATGACATTCCTAGGCCTCCGCCATCGCCTGCCCCGCCAGCCAGCCGGTCGTCCAGGCTGCCTGGAAGTTGAAGCCGCCCGTCACTCCGTCGATATCGAGCACCTCGCCGGCAAAATACAGGCCCGGGCGGAGCCGGCTTTCCATCGTCTTGAAGTCGATCTCCTCCAGTCGCACGCCGCCGCAGGTGACAAACTCCTCTTTGAACAGACTCTTGCCCGCGACCGCGAATTCGCCCCGCGCCAGCTGTGCCGCGAGCGCCTTCAGCGCTTCGTTCGACACTGAAGTCCAGGGACTGGCGGGGGTGATATCCGCGGCCGCCATCAGGCGTTCCCAGAGCCGCTGCGAAAGGCCGAACGGGTTCCACGCCGCCACCCGCTGGCGCGGATGCCCCGCGCGCACCTGCACCAGCTCCGCGAGCGTCCGTTCGGGCGTGCGCGGCGCCACCCAGTTGACGATCAGCGGGAAGCAATAATCGCGGTCGTGCAGCAGCCGTGCGCCCCAGGCTGAGAGCTTGAGAATCGCCGGGCCGCTCAGCCCCCAGTGCGTGACGAGCAGCGGGCCTTCTTCGCGTAGCTTCGTGCCCGGCACGCGCACGGCCGCCCGTT
>JBGOXZ010000414.1:0-2805 GCA_041479395.1 Opitutaceae bacterium | reverse complement strand
TGCCATCGTCTTCCGTCGCCTCATTCGTTCACTGCCGACGCGGCGCGGTGTGCTTGGCATCGCCACGTGCGACAAGGGATTGCCCGCGATGATGATGGCGCTCGCGGCGCAGAAATCGTTGCCAGGCATCATCGTTCCCGGCGGCGTTACGCTGCCTCCGACCGCCGGCGAAGACGCCGGCACGGTACAAACGCTGGGCACCCGCTACGCGCACGGCCTCGTCTCCTTGGCGGAGGCGGCCGACTTGGGCTGCCGCGCGTGTGCGTCGCCCGGCGGCGGCTGCCAGTTTCTTGGCACCGCGGCCACCGCGCAGGTGGTCGGCGAGGCGCTCGGACTTTCGCTGCCGCATTCGGCGCTCGCGCCTTCGGGCCAGCCCGTGTGGCTCGACCTGGCGCGGCGCTCCGCCCGCGCGCTGCTTCGGTTGGACGAGCGCAATCTCGCGATGCGGGATATTCTGAGTCCCGCCAGCATCGAGAACGCCATGGTGCTGCATGCGGCCTTTGGCGGCTCGACGAACTTGCTGCTGCACATTCCGGCCATCGCCCATGCGGCCGGCCTGAAATCCCCGACGGTGGAGGACTGGATTTCCGTCAATCGCCGCGTGCCCCGCCTGGTCAGCGTCCTGCCGAACGGGCCGGTTGATCATCCGACCGTGCGCGTGTTCCTGGCCGGAGGCGTGCCGGAAGTGATGCTGCATCTGCGCCGGCTGGGCTTGCTCAATACGGACGTGCTCACGGTTACCGGGAAGACCCTGGCTCAAAACCTGGGCTGGTGGGCGACTTCGGAGCGGCGCGTGCGTTTCCGGGAACTGCTGCGGCAGCTGGACGGAGTCGAGGCCGACGAAGTGATTCTCCCGCCCGAGCAGGCGCGGGCGCGGGGGCTGACCGGCACGCTGGTTTTCCCGCGCGGCAATCTGGCGCCGGAAGGTGCGGTGGTGAAAGCCACCGCCATCGATCCGTCGGTGGTCGACGCGGACGGCGTCTATCGCTTGGAAGGGCCGGCGCGCGTTTTTGTGAGCGAGAAAGAGGCGATGGACGCCATCAAGCAGGGACAGATCGCAGCGGGCGATGTTCTCGTGTTGACCGGTGTCGGACCGATGGGCACGGGCATGGAGGAAACCTATCAAGTCACCGGAGCGCTCAAGCACCTTCCGTTCGGAAAGCACGTCGCGCTCCTGACCGATGCCCGCTTTTCGGGCGTCTCCACGGGCGCGTGCATCGGTCATATCAGCCCCGAGGGCCTGGCGGCTGGACCCATCGGCAAGGTTTTGGACGGTGATATCATCCGCATCCGCATTGACTGCCGTCGCGTTGACGGGACCGTTGACTTGGTGGGGCAGAGCGGGCGCCATTTCACGCCGGAGGAGGGTGGCGGGATTCTCGCGCGCCGCGCGCCGCGCCCGGATCTCGCGCCGAATGCCGCGCTGCCGGCGGACACGCGGCTTTGGGCCGCCCTGCAACTGGCCGGCGGCGGGACCTGGGCCGGCTGCGTTTACGATTCGGAACGGATTCTGGCTGCGCTGGAAGCCGGCCGGGCGGCGCAGGCCAGGGCGGCGGGAAAATAGGTGTTGCAGTCGACTCCGGGCTGCCCACCGTGCGCCTTGGCCAGGTCCCATGCATGGACAGGCGCGTGAACTCCGCCAGGACCGGAAGGTAGCAACGGCAGCGACGTTCTGCCAGTGCCGTGGGGTGCCTGGCCGCTTTGGTCTCTGTGCATCGCGCGGGAAACAAACCGCGCCGATGCGCCGCGGGCGGAGCGAAGGCGTGTCGGCGATGAGCCGCCCCCATGCATGTAGGAGCTTGCTTGCAAGTGATTGGAGCGTTGTTCTCCTGCTTTGTCGCTTGCATCCGCCCTCGCTCGAGCGAGGGCGCGACAGCAGCGGCATCCTACCACTCACATCGTGTCCACGTCCTACCAGGTTATCGCGCGCAAGTGGCGGCCGCAGACGTTCGACGAAATCGTCGGGCAGGAGCACGTGGTGCGGACGCTGAAGAACGCCATCACGCGCAACCGCATCGCCCACGCCTATCTGTTCGTGGGGCCGCGCGGCACGGGCAAGACCTCCACCGCCCGCATTTTCGCCAAGGCGCTCAACTGCACCGGCGGACCCAAGGCCGACTTCGATCCGGCCGACCCGATCTGCCAGGCCATCGCCGAGGGTTCGTGCCTGGACGTGATCGAGATCGACGGCGCCTCCAACAACGGCGTCGAGCAGGTGCGCGAGCTGCGGGAGACGGTGCGCTATGCGCCGGCACAGGGCCGGTTCAAGGTCTACATCATCGACGAGGTGCACATGCTCTCAGCCGCGGCGTTCAACGCGCTGCTCAAGACGCTCGAGGAGCCGCCCGCGCACGTGAAATTCGTCTTCGCCACGACCGACGTGCAAAAGGTGCTGCCGACGATCATCTCGCGCTGCCAGCGGTTCGACCTGAAGCCGCTTTCCGTCGAGCTCATTGTCGAGCGGCTCAAGAGGATCGCCGCGGCGGAGAAGATCATGGTGAGCGACGCGGCGCTGGCGAGCATCGCCCGCATGGCCGACGGCGGCATGCGCGACGCGCAGTCGATCTTCGACCAGATGATTTCATTTTGCGGCACCGACGTCAGCGAGGCCGATGTGCTCGACGTCTACGGACTCGTCGCGGCGGAGAAGATCGCCGAACTGGCCGGCGCGCTCGCGGCGGGCGACCACAAGAAGATCATCGCGATCGTCGACGAGTGCGATGAGAACGGCCGCGATCTGTTCCGGCTGCTGGTGGACCTGCAGGCGCAGGTGCGCACGGCGTTGCTCGGTGCCATCGACAAAGG
>JBGOXZ010000413.1:0-2807 GCA_041479395.1 Opitutaceae bacterium | reverse complement strand
GCGACAACGCCGACCTGCGCATGCCCTTGTCACCGGTCAGCCGTTGATCTCACCCCGCCTCACGGTCTCGGAAAACGGCGGACTAGGAACCGGGCGGAATCGGCGCGCGGGCGGAGTTGGCTGGTGGCGCCCACTGCAGCCAGTCGCGAACCCGCGCTGCCCGCGGGCTCCGGGGATACTTCTGCAGGAAATCCTCTGCGGCAGGCCGGAACTCGGCCCACCGCTTGGCATTGAGGAGGTCAAACAACTCGATCAGTGCTCCCTGCTCTTCGACCAGCGCCCGCATTGCCCGGTAAACGTCGAGCCGCATCGGCGCTGGGTTGGCGTGCAGCATTTCGTCGATCTGCTGCAACGCCGCGGCTATGCGTTTCGCCTCCACCAGTTGCTCCACCTCCTTGCGGACGGCATCAAAGCGGATGGATTCGCACTGCTCCCGAGCATTCTCGCGCTGTTTTTCCGTGGCCTGTGGATCATCGGCTACTCGCCGGAGTTCCGCGAGGCATTCGTCCACTCTACCCAATCGCCTAAGAAGTAATGCCCGGTAACACCGGATCGCCACGCCGCGCTCGGGTGACGCCAATCCGAGGGTAAGCTCCTCTATCTCGTCCGGCGTAACATGCTCCGCCAGAAAGAACGCCCGCCCAAGCAACCAGTAAGCATCGGCGTTGCCTGGGTCCAACTCGAGGGCGCGGCGGAGTTCGCCAATTGCTTGGTCCGCCGGCCGCCCGCCCTCACCGGCACGGTCCATGCCCCCGGTGACGTCATTGAGCCGCTGGCGCGCCGATACCAGATACGCCCACGGATTGGTCGATCCAGAGGCGATTGCCTCACGATACAGCCGGACCGCTCGCTCCAGTTCGTCACGCCGCAACTCGCGCCGGGCCAGCGCCTCCTTCACCGTCGGGGAATCGGAGGCCAGCTCCTGCACCCTGTCCAACTCCACGTCGGCTTCCGCCGTCTTGCCCACCGCCCGCAGCAGCTCGGCCCGCAGTGCCCTCACGATCGGTTCGCGAGCCGGCGAGATCTTGATACCCGCTCGCACGGCCGTTTCATCGAACGGGAGCGCGAGAGTGGCATCCCGACCGAGGTGGCGCCGGACGTTGTCCATGATCGCCTCCGGGGCCACGTGCATCACCGTGCCAACGACCTCGCTCGCATCAACCAGCCCGCGAACCTTGCCCGCCAAAGCCTCGAACCGATCGCGAAAACCGGTTGGAGCGGAAAGCAGCACCCAATGCATCAAGCCCCACGCTTGGGCATGGTAGGGCGCGTCCTCCAGGTCGTGGAGGTACTCCAAGGATTCTGTGTTGACCCGGGAGAATTCCGCCCACGGAAGCCACCTCTCGTTGCGCAGTTCACCCGCGAACCCGCCGATGTCCTCACCCACGATGCATCTCCCTTTCTCGACCTGCATTGTGGCCAGGACTTTGCCTGTGCCCTGCGCCATCCACAGGGGAAGAAAATAGCCGACCCGGCTTAGCGCCCATGTCGTCTCGAACTCAAACGCCATGGCAAACACCCTCTCCCTCGAGCCCTCCAGTGACATCGCGAGCAGAGCGTTGCCATCGACTTGGGTCGAGAGACAGATCCATTTCATGCCCGCCGGCTCCGCGCCGCTGCAGTACTTGCGCAGCGACGACCTCCGGCGGAACAGCACCAATTGAGTCGGTGGCGCCCGCTGGCCGGCGGGTGTCAGCAATTCGTCGAAGACTCGTCGAAACGCCGAGTATTTGACCACGAATTCCACCGCGTCCTTCTGCGAAGCATCGGTGACCGCCACGACATTGCTCCCCTCCACGCAGAGCCAAGTCTCCGCCGCCGGCATCGGCCGGCCCCCGCCCGCGATCAAGATCGCCGCGGTCAAAACGCTCCACCGGGTTCGAACCGCATTCATCGGCACACACTCGAAGCTAATTTCCGGTTTTCTCCAAACTCAAAATCCACCCGCGGCGACTCTGGGTTGCACCGGGCGCGGTCGGCCGCCAGACTGGGTCCGAATTCCCATGAACAACCCATCCGACGTTTGCCCCGTCGTTCGCGCCGATCCGCGCGCAATCGATCGCCGCACCTTTGTGAAGACCGTTTCCGCCGCCGGCCTCGGCCTGACGCTGGCGTCCTCGTGGCCGGCCCTCGCCGTCGAAGGCGCGCCGCGCCGCCGGCGCTATGCGCAGGTGGGCACTGGTTCGCGCGCGTGGATGTACCAGGTCGCGGTACAGAAGACCTACCGCGACTCGGCCGAGATGGTGGCGTTCTGCGATCTGAATCCGGGGCGGCTCGAGCTGGCCCGGCAGAATTCCACGACCAACGGCGCGCCGATACCGCCCGGCTATCTCGCCGCCGACTTCGACCCGATGATCCGCGAGACGAAACCTGATGTGGTCATCGTCACCACCATCGATGGCACCCATGATGAGTACATCGTCCGCGCCCTCGACGCGGGGTGCGACGTCATTACCGAGAAGCCGCTGACAACCACCGCGGAGAAATGCCAGCGCATCGTCGACGCCACCCGCCGCACGGGCCGCCGTTGCCGCGTCGCCTTCAACTACCGCTACTCGCCGCCGCGTACCCAGGTGAAGGAGTTGCTGATGAGCGGCGCCATCGGCGACATCCTCTCGGTCGATTTCCACTGGTTGCTCAACACCAACCACGGCGCCGATTACTTCCGTCGCTGGCACAGCCACAAGGACTCCTCTGGCGGGCTCATGATCCACAAGGCCACGCACCACTTCGACCTGGTCAACTGGTGGCTCGGCGCCGTGCCGGAGACGGTGCACGCCGTCGGCCAGCGGGAGTTCTACACGCCG
>JBGOXZ010000412.1:0-2809 GCA_041479395.1 Opitutaceae bacterium | reverse complement strand
TTCAAGGTCTGGGTCAATCCGCTCATGCCGGTGACGTTCGTCATCTTCTTCATCTGCATGCTGGCCGAGACGAACCGCGCCCCCTTCGACATGGCCGAAGCCGAAAGCGAGCTCGTGGCCGGCGCCTTCACCGAGTACGCCGGCATGGGCTTCGGCGTCTTCTTCATCGCCGAATACGCCAACATCGTGCTGGGCTGCAGCCTCGGCACCGTCCTCTTCCTCGGCGGCTGGCAGAGCCCGTTCGGTATCTGGCCGGGCGTGGTCTGGTTCCTCCTCAAGCTCTACGCGCTCATCTTCACGGTCATCTGGGTCCGCTGGACCTTCCCCCGCACCCAGTTCTACAACCTGCTCAACCTGTCGTGGAAGATCCTCATTCCGATCTCCCTCTTCACCCTTCTGCTCTCCAGCGCGATGATCAAACTCTTCTGAGCATGAAAGCCTCGATTCTCGAAGTTCCGCGCGGTTTTTGGAGCCTGCTCGTTGGCATGCGCGTGACGCTGACCCAGTTCTTCAAACCGGTCGTTACCGTGCCGTATCCGCGCAAAACCCTGCCCATCCCGGCACGCTACCGCGGACACATTGTGCTCACGAGCGATCCGGAGACGGGCCGGCCCTTCTGCACCGCCTGCAAATTGTGCGAACGCGCCTGCCCCAGCGACTGCATCCTGGTCGACGGCGTCAAACTGGAGGGGGAGAAGAAAAAGTCGGTGACGGAGTTCAAACTCGACTTCACCAAGTGCAGTCTGTGCGGCGCCTGTGTCGAAGTCTGCCCCTGCGACGCCATCCGCTTTTCCAAGAACTACAACCTCGCGAGCACCTCCAAGGAGGACTACATCTTTGACCTGGTCGCGCGCCTGCAGGCGGAGAAGAAGCAGCCGTGATTCCTGGCTCCGACTACCTTGCCACCGGCATTTTTGGCCTGATCATCGCGACCACGGTTGCCGGCGCGCTTCTCGCGGTGCTCAGCACGCGCATCATCCGCAGCGTCTGCGGCCTGGCGCTGTGCTGCGTCGGCCTCGCCGGGCTCTACTATTTCCTGAACAGCCCGTTCCTGGCGCTGATGGAGATCCTCATCTACGTCGGCGCCGTCTGCGTGACCATCATCTTCGGTGTCATGCTGTCCGAGCCCGACGAACCCGCGCCGCAGGAAAAGCAGAGCCGCGAGTTTCTATGGGGCGGAGTCGCGCTGCTGGTGAGCGTGGCAATATTCTGGGGCGTGGCGCGGCTGGGCCTGCAGGGCCCCTGGCCGGCGCCGGCCGCGCCGGTGGGCGACGGCTCGGTGCAGGCCATCGGCCTCTCGCTGCTCACGACCTACAGCCTGCCCTTTGAGTTGATCTCGCTCGTGCTCCTCGTCGCCATCTTGGGAGCCCTCGCCATCGCCCGCGCCGGAAGGGGAAAAGGATGACTGTCCGCCTGTACGATCAACCCGAGGTCTACCTCATCCTCGCGGCCTTTCTGCTGGCCGCCGGCATCTACGGCTTCATCCGTCGCCGCACGCTCATCGGCATGCTCATCTCGGGCGAGCTGATCTTCTCGGCCGCGGCGCTCAATTTCATGGCCCTGAACCGTTTCATGGCGCCGGATCCGACGGTCGGGCAGATCTTCGTGCTTTTCCTCATGGGTCTCGCCGCCGCCGAGGTCGCGATCACGCTGAGCATCATCATCGCGGTCTACCGGAATTACCGCTCCATCCACTCCAAGGAGCTTTCCGAACTGAAGGGATAGCTCCATGGAAACGCCCTCCGACCTCCGGCTCCTCCTCGCCGTCCTCGCCCCGCTCCTCGGCGCCGGGCTGGTCATGGTAACGGGCAAAAAGCCCAACCTGCGCGAAACCTGCTCCTTCCTCGCGGCCGCCACGCTGTTCGTCGTCGTCGCGTCGATGATCCCCTGCGTCCGCGCCGGCCGGACGCTGCACTTCACTCTCTTCCCGCTGCTGCCGGGCCTGAGCTTCGCGCTGCGGGCCGACGCGCTGTCGATGATCTTCGCCGTGACCGCCTCCTTTCTGTGGGTGCTGACGGTGTTCTATTCGGCGGGCTACATGCGCGGCCTCGGGGAGCACGCCCAGACGCGCTTCAGCACCTGCTTCGCCCTCGCCCTCTTCGGCGCCATCGGCTGCGCCTTCTCCGACAATCTCCTCACGCTCTACCTCTTCTACGAGATTGTCAGCATCACCACCTATCCGCTGGTCGCCCACCATCAGGACGAGGAGGGCTACGAGGGAGGAAGGAAATACCTCGTCTACCTGACCACCGCGGCGAAGGGACTCATCCTCCCGGCGATGGTGCTGATCTACGTCCTGTCGGGCACGCTCGATTTCGCCACCAACGCCCACGCCGGCATCCTGCCCGCGAACGTCCACAACGGCGTCATCATCATCCTCTACGTCTGCTGCCTCCTGGGTTTCGCCAAGAACGCCGTCATGCCGCTGCACCACTGGCTGCCGGGCGCCATGGTTGCGCCGACTCCGGTCAGCGCCCTGCTCCATGCCGTCGCCGTGGTGAAGGTCGGCGTGTTCTCCACCGTGCGCGTGATGCTCTACGTCTTCGGCGTGGACCTCATGGAGCGGCTGCACCTCGGGCTGCCCACCGCTTACTTCGTCGCCATCACGATCCTCGTCGGCTCCATCATCGCCTTGAGCAAGGATGACCTGAAGGCGCGGCTGGCCTACTCCACCGTCAGCCAGCTCTCCTACATCATCCTCGGTGTCGCGCTGCTGACGCCCACCGCTGTCGCGGGCGGCCTGTTTCACATCGCCGCCCACGCGTTTTCGAAGATCACGCTGTTCTTCTGCGCCGGCGCGATCTACGTC
>JBGOXZ010000411.1:0-2815 GCA_041479395.1 Opitutaceae bacterium | reverse complement strand
TAACCAGCCAGAGTCCGTCATAGGCAGCGGTCACCTCGGCGGCAAGGTCGAAGAGGACCTGTGGGTAGCGAAAACCTGATCGCGGATCGAACTCGTTGATCGTTCGGTCAGTTGGGCCAGGCGGCGTGGATCATGTTTGGCGTGATTCTTGCCGTGCTCCGGAGTCTGGGCGCAGCCTTCCAACCGCGGCGCCAGCTGCTGCTTGAGAATCTGGCCCTGCGGCACCAAATCATGGTGTTGAACCTGATCCCGTAGCGTCTCCCGCCAGTCAGCCTGCCGCAGGCGCCTTGCGCGATCGGCGGAAAAGCCAGAGAGCCAGGAACACTACGGAAAGGATAACGGGCAGAACGGCCACGCGGCCCAAGGTGGTCAGGCCGGCGTCGGCCTGGATCTTCAGCCACAGTTGCCCCAGCTCGCCACCGGCGGGCGCCGCCGAGAGAGCGGCGACCGTCTGGCCGGCCGGCACGCGTGCGTCGATGCCCTGGTCGACCAGCCGGCCGATCACGGGCTGGGCGAAACCCGCCCCCAGCATGCCCGCACCTCCCATGATCGCGAGACCGAGGGCGCCTGTCTTGGGAAAGTTCTCATTCACATATCCCAGCATGGTCGGCCAGAAGAAACATACGCCCAGCGCGAAGACCGTGGCGGTGACGAACAGCATCCCGCCGGTCGAGTGGCTGATGGCATACAAGCCGGCCGCACTGAGCACGGCGCTCATGATGAGCATGCCGTTCGGCGAAAGGCGGTGCACAAACGTGCCCGCACACTGGCGGCCGACCGCCATCAACCCGTTGATCCACGCCAGGACGAGGATGCCCGGCACGCCGGCGTTGGTGAGCAGCGTCGGAATCCATTGATTCGGCCCGAGCTCCGTCGAAGCCGTCATCATCATGCACAGCACCATGAGCAGAAACAGCGGGTGGAGACAGGCCGCATACATCGTCTTCGTCGAGACACCCTGCTCGACCCGTTCGGTGCGCGGGAAGGTCTGCCCGAGGAACATCGCCCCGTAGACGACGAGCGGCACCAGCATGCTGGCAAACTGCACCTTGTAGCCCAGGCCGGCCTGGCCCAGGAAGTACGCCAAGACGCCGCCGATGACAATGCCGCCCGGAAACCACACATGAAAGTGGTTCAGTTTGGTCGTCTTGTCCGTGGGATACAGCGTCGCGATGAGCGGATTGCACGCCGCCTCCACCGAGCCGTTGGCGATGCCAAACAGCAGCGTACCGACGTAGAGGCTCCAGAAATCCCAGGCAAAGATCGTGAGGATGATAGCCGCGACGTGCCCGACAAACGCGACGGCGACGATCCGACCAAGACCGAGGACATCGCACAGGGGACCGCCGATCACCATTGCGACCGTGAAGCCCCAGAAAGCGGTGTTATCAATCCATCCGATTTGCTCCTTGCTGAGGTTGAAAGCGGTGGCCCAAGGCCCCATCGCCGCGCCCCGCAGCGCAAAGCTCATGGCCGTGACCACCAGGGCGATCCGGCTCGCCGCAAAAAGACGGGATGCATTCGTCGTCATGACCGGTCAGTATTTGAAGGTTTGGAGGAAGCGGACGCTCACCGGGATGTTCTGCAACGGAGCCGCGGTCTCGTCCTCGATGAAATAATACTCCACGCCGATGGCTTGCGCCGCGCGCAGGATCGACGACCAGTCGAGCTGGCCCGTGCCCACCGCCACATGGTCTTCGGCCGGCGCGCCCCTCGTGCCGACGCCGATCTCGCCTCCTTTGCGAAGATCCTTCACGTGCAGCAGCGTCCAGCGGTCCGGATATTTGGCCAGGAGCCTGGCCGGATCGACGCCGGCATGCGCGACCCAGAAGACGTCCATCTCGAACGACACGACCCCGGGCTTGGTCAGGCTGACCAGCAGATCGAACGGCGTCTCGCCGTTGCCATCGGGGATCGGGTGAAATTCGTAGCCATGGGGATGGAAGGCGAACTTCATCCCGGCTGCCTGAATCGCGCTGCCCCAGGCGTTGAAATCGGCGGCAACCGTCCGCGCGGCGGCCGCGTCGAACTCCGGCTGCGGAAGCCACGGAATGACGACATACTCCACGCCGAGCGTTTTGGCTTCGGCAATGACGGCAGGCAGATCGTTCTTCAGCCGCTCATAGGGAAGATGCGCGGCCACAGCCCGGAGACCATGTGCCGTCAACTGGTCCCGGAAATCCGCCGGCTTCAGGCCATACGTGCCCGCGGTTTCGACCAAGGTGAAGCCCAAGGCCTTCGTCTCGTCCAGACCTTTGGCCACGTTGGCTTCAAAATCGTGCCGCAGACTCCAGAATTGCAGGCCGAGATGATCGGCGAGCTTGGTACGCGCCGGAACACCGTTGGGATGGCAGTCGGCGCATTTCACGAAATGGATGTTGTGGCGGCTCGCGGCGGATTTGAAGGTTGTATCCATCCCCTCCACATCAAGGCCGCAGTTGGACAGCCGGGGATGGCATTGCGCACAGGAGGCGCGGGCATTCTGATCGTGCCCGCCATGGCAGGCCAGGCAGCTCAGGCCCTCGTGCACCCCGACGCAGGTGCGATCGTCCCCGGAGCCCGTCTGGAAGGTGTGATCCGGAGCGTGGCACTGGTAGCAGATCGCCTGGCGCGCGTCGGGCGACACGATCACCGGCCGGGTGCCGTCGAGCATGGCGGGCAACGGCAGCAGTTCCGCGCGGAAATGCACCTGTTCGCGCCGATCATAGAACGCCGCCGCCGCCGGTGGCGGCGCGGGAGGATTCGCTTCTGAGACTTTTGGACGCTGACCCAGCGGCGTTCCGGGCCGGTGCATCTCATGGCAGGCCAGGCAGGG
>JBGOXZ010000410.1:0-2826 GCA_041479395.1 Opitutaceae bacterium | reverse complement strand
GACGGCATGATTCTCTACCGAGGCTGGTACCACCGGTATTATTACTGGGGCGATCCGCTCTATCCGTATTACCTGAGCAATCCGTACCGGCGCGAACACGACCACTTCCGCGTGACCTTCCGGGATGGGAAGGTCGTTTCCGTCGAGGAACGAAAGCAGTGACCGCCGGCTTGACGCGCCGGGGCCGCGAGGTCGCCGACCGCGCCGTCAGCGCCGGATCATGGTGAGCAGCGTTCCGCCGAGGATGAGCGCGGCGCCGACGAGTTCATGCGGCTGGAAGTGTTCGCCGAAGAAAAGCACCCCGCCGGCGGCGATGCCGAGGGGCACGAGCATCTGAAGCAGCGAACCTCGCGCCACGGTGAGTTCGCGATAGGCCCGGGTCATCGTGAGCTGCCCCGCCCCGGCGCACAGCGCGCTGGCCACAAGCAGCGCCCACGCGGCCGGCGGGGGCAGGGCGAACCGCGCCACGGTGGGCACCAGGCAGAAGAGCAATCCGTAGAAGCATTGCGCGCCGAAGATGGTCGCGGTGTGTTCGGTGCGATGCAACTGGCGGATGGTCACGATCACGATGGCGGACGCCAGCGCGCCCAGCACGGCGAGGAAGTCGTAAAGGCCGACGGCGTGGTGGGCCGCCATTATGTTCGTGAGCAAAGCGAGCCCGAACAGGCTGACGGCCGAGCCGGTGATCAGCGCGAACGTGAGCGGCTCTTTGAGGAGGACGACGGCCAGCAGGGCGCCCAAGACCACATAGATGTTGCTGATGAACGTCGCGCGGCCGGCACCGAGATGGACGATGGTCACGTAGTACAGATACACGCCGATGCCACCAATGACGCCGCGCACGATGAGCTGGGGATTGCGGTAGAGATTGTTGAACTGAAACACGCGGCCGGGCGGGAACAGCGTCACGATCAGCGCCAGCCCGACCACAAATCGCACCGACGAAAGCAGCCACGAGTCCACGGCGAACTGCGCGCCCAGCAGGCGGATGATGAGCGCGTTGGCCACGAAGCAGCCCGTCGAGGCGAGCATGAGCATCGTGCCGTGGCGGGCGTTGAAGGCGGGTGGTGGGGAGATGATGTTCACTGAGGCGGGTGATGGCGTCGGCGACGCGGAAAATGAAAAACCGCGCCGGAGGCTGGCGCGGTTGCGGAGGGACGTGTCTTTGGAGCCAAGGTCAAGGGGTGACAGCGTTCCCGGCAAAGCCGCGCGCGCGCGGGAGGCGGGGCAGCCAGGCGTAGCGGACTTTGCGGATGGAATAAAGCGGTGACATGCAGGCTGTGTGTTAGGCGGAACAGCCGGAGATGAGAAGGAAAATTTGCGGCGGCCGCTGGGGAGTGATCCCCGTGCCGCAACGAAGCGGGCGGAGGGCGCGCGGGTCAGGGGGGCGCGATGTTGAACGGCAGCGAGACGCGCGTTTTGACCGGTATGCCTTTGATCTTGCCCGGACTGAACCGCCACTGTGCAGCGGCTTCGAGGCAGCGCCGGCCGAGCTGCGCGCTGGACGCTTGCTCGACCTTGAGATCCTTTGGTGTGCCATCGCGGTCAACCGTGAGAGCAATCGTCACCTTGCCCCCCGTTCTTTCCTGGATGGGGTTGATGGCCGGCTCGACGGTCTTGACTGGCACCGGCCGCTCATCGAGGTCGGAGATCCGGGCGATGCGGTCCGCGGGATTGAGTGTCGCGTCGAGGCGCAGCGTTTTTTCGGGTTCAACCCGTCCAGTGACGTCGGCGGGGATGAAACCCTGCACTTCGAGGGTATAGCTGGCCTCGCCGGGCTGCACATCCTCGAGCGTCAGTGGCGTCACGCCCAGCGCAAGGCCGTTGCGCGTCACGCTGGCTCCCGCCGGCGTGCTGGTGATCGTGACTGAACCGCCGGAAAATTCAGAGGAGATCTGAGCGGCGCGGTTGTGCTCAATCACGACATTTTCCGTGTGATTCGGCCAGCCTTCACGCGAGAAGATCACGGTATATTCACCCGTCGGCAAATCCGCGAGCGCGGCCGGAGTCTTGCCCTGCCGCAGATCAGAGGCGGCGGCGAAAAAGCGCGATGCGGCCGGGCGCACCTCATAGTCTACGCCAGCCGGCTCGGTCGCCAGGGTGAGGCTGCCGGTCTGGCGGACGAGGCGAATCGGACCAGGGTCAGTCGCCTCGTTGTCCTTGATATCCATCTCGAGGTTCGCCGGTTCGTATCCCGGTAGGGAAATTTTGACGGTGTAGTGTCCCAACCGCAGATCGCTGATCGTGGCCGGCGACACGCGCGGAGCGAGGTTGCTGATGTCGATGGTGGCCCCCGCCGGCTCGGTCGCAATCACCAGCGAGCCGCGGCCATTGAGCAGGCGGTTGGTCTCGATTTCCCGGCGGCGGGCGTCCTCCGCAGCCTGTTGGCGGGCAGCTTCCGCGGCGGCGTTCTTCTGGGCAACTTCCTCTTCTGCGCGCCGACGGGCTTCGGCTTCCACCTTGGTCTGTTGCTCGGCCTGGCGGCGAGCGGCGGCCTCGGCGGCGGCGTGTTGCTCCGCGACGGCTTGGGCGTGAAGCGCTGCCGCCTTCTCCTCGGCAAACTGCCGATAGAAAAAGATGGTCGCTCCCAGCACCATCACGGCGGAGCCGATCACGGCAATGCCGGCCGGCGTTTTGAGGAACGGACGTCTTCCCGCGGGCGATTCGTCGACGGCCGGCGCCCTGGCCGGCCGGGCCGGCTGGGGCGAAACGGGAATGGGAGACGCCGGATCTGCGGCTGGCGTGCTCGGAACCGCGGCCCGGAACTGCCGCCGCGGAGCGGGCGATGGAACGGTAGCCGGCTCGGGTGCGGGGGATGCCTCCGGG
>JBGOXZ010000409.1:0-2827 GCA_041479395.1 Opitutaceae bacterium | reverse complement strand
GGCGGCTTTAGCCGAGAGGGCGATGGCGCTCGCGGGTGGCCATGCGAATGCCCTGAGGCATTTGCACAGCCAGTTCATCGAACTGCTTGGGGTGGGTTAACCGTCTGAATGTGGCAAGCGGACGGAACACCGCCAAGACCGCCGATACTTTCCACGTAAAGCAAAACTCGCTCTCGGGAGGGGCGGGCTGTCATATTCATGGCATGGCCGCCACGATCACCTCCGCCACTCCGCCCACCCTGCGCGAGATTGCCCAGCGCGCCGGCGTCAGCCATACGACCGTCTCCCTTTCTCTGCGGAACGATCCGACCATCCCGGCGCGCACCCGTGCGCGCTTGTGCAACCTCGCCGATGCGATGGGCTACCGCTCCAACGTGCTGGTGTCGGCCCTAATGACGCAGGTGCGCCTGCGTCAACGGCCGGCGACGCCGGAGGTGGTCGGCTTTCTCACGGGCGGTCCGACGGAGGGAGACTGGAAAAACCACTCGGCAAGCGTGGGCTTTCACGCCGGTGCGCGCCAACGTGCCCAGCAGTTGGGCATGCGATTGGAGACCTTTTGGCTTGGCCCCGGCGGAATGCGTGCGGACGAAATTTGCCGCATGCTGCGGGCGCGCGCGATCCGCGGAAATCTAATCACCCCGTTCCCGGTGCCGGTCTATGCCAAGGAACTCGATTGGTCGCAGTTAATCTGCGTGGCGCTCGGCTATGCCTTCAAATCGCGGCTTTTGCCCCGGGCCACGCATCATCATTTTCGCGGCAGCTTCACCGCCGTGGAGAATCTCTTGCGGCTCGGTTACCGCCGCATCGGGCTCATGCTCGCCCCCGACGAAAACAGCCGCGTGGGCTACAGTTGGCTGGGTGGCTATCTGGCCGCGCAGCAAGTTCTGGGTAGTGCTTCCCTGCAGCCGCTGTTTACTCCAGATCTCGGCGACACGCGCGAGATCCGGCGCTGGCTCGCCCACGAGAAGCCGGACGTGGTCATTGGTTTCGGCCCGAGGCAAATCTTGGCCCTCGAGGCGGCGGGCTGCTCCATCCCCGGTGACATCGCCTTTGCCGCGCTGGATGTGCAACAGGCCAGGTTGAATGCCGTGAATGATGTGGCCGGGATCGATCAAAATCTGCCTGTGATCGGAGCCACGGCGATGGACCTCCTGGCCGTTCAGCTCTATCATAACGAGCACGGCCTGCCGCAAGGCCCGGTCCTCAGCATGGTTGAGGGGAGTTGGGTGGACGGGGAAACCGCACCACGTCGCGAAGTGCGCCTCCAACACCAACGCTCTGGGCGTGCTCGGGGGCGAGGGTAATTACACCGTGGCGGTCCGTTTCAGCACGGAAGCGGCCGCCCGTGTGTGAGAGTGCGAATGGCATGAGGCATAACAGATCCGTACTGCCATCGCCTGATATCTACACAGCTGGTGATGCAAATGCTTACAGCTTCTCGTCCGTTACGGGCTGGTCGCGCCGGGTGTCAGGCAGGCCGGCGCAGTCGCGCGCGGTGAAGCCGTCGACGTTTTTCAGCACCACGGCCGGCACGCCGGGCGCCGGCACCGCCTTCACGTGGTCAAAATCGGCGCCCACCACCTCGTCGAGGATGATGGCCGGCCGAAGATCCTCCTTCGCCGTGCGCAGCTCGACGTGGTCCATGGACAGTCCCTGCACGTGGCGGGCAAACATGCCCCACGACGGGATGATGCCGAAGCGGCCCGGCTCGGGATATACCTTCTCGTCCTCCGGCACCGCGCGTGCCGCCTGCTCCTTGGTGCCGCCGCCCTTGTACTCGATGAGAATGTGGCTGAGCGTCACGTCCTCAATGCGGTGGCCGGGGATGCCGCTGATGAGGATGCCGTGGGCCGGCGAGACATCGGAGGCCACGATGTTGCTGAGCTTGATGCGGCGGGCGAAGCCCACCGGCGGATTGTCCGGTCCGCGCAGCCGGGCGCCCAGGCGGATGAAGATCGGCGCGTTCACGATGTCGCGCATCGTGAGGTTCGTGACCGTCACGTCCTCCATCCAGCCGCCGTCCACCTCCTCGAGCGCGAGGCCGCTGGAGTACACGAACACGCAGTTCGTGATGGTGATGTTCTTGAAGCCGCCGTTGGCCTCGGTGCCGAACTTGATGCGGCCGGTCGGGCCGCCACGACCCGGCGGCTTGGGCTTCAGCGTGCCGTCGAGCAGCGTGCCCTCGTCGAAACCGCTCACCTGGCAGTTGGTGATGGTGACGTTCTCGGTCGCGCGCGCATAGCCGAGCCCAAAGCAGCTCTTCAGACAGATGCCGTCGTCGTAGGGCGAGTTGACCGTGCAGTTGGAGACGCGGACATTCCTGCAGCAGTCGATGTCGATGCCGTCGCGGTTGGTGTCGATCTTGAGGTTGTCGATCGTGAAGTTGTCGGTGGCGATGGCGAGGATGCCGAAGTGGCCGCCATGATAGATGGTGAAGTCGCGCAGCGTGACGTTGCGGCAGTTTTTGAGCGCGATCGCCTTGTTGCCGATGCCGGCCGCGAGCGTGTCGCGCGGATTGGGAAAGCCGAAGGGGGTTGTCGGGGTGCTTTCCTCCGACGGCGGCAGCGTCGGCCGGGGCGGACGCGGCTCGCCCGGCAGCGGATCCTTGCGGCTAAATCCGCGGCTCAGCCCTTTGCCGAAAATCCGGCCCGGCCCAAGGATGGACACGTTTTCCAGATTCTCGCCCCAGATCAGGCTGTTGTGCCAGTGCGTGTGGCCAAAGTCCTGATATTTGTCCCACTCATTGGGCTCCGGGGCGTCGTAGCCGCCCGGCTGCCCTTCTGGCGGAGGATCGGCGGCGAGGATCGTGGCGCCCTGGTCGAGATAG
>JBGOXZ010000408.1:0-2828 GCA_041479395.1 Opitutaceae bacterium | reverse complement strand
GGGCGCCGACCCGGCGCCAGGCGAGATCCGGCAAGGCCGTGCGGCGGAACCACGCCATCGCGCCATCCACCGCGGCGACTACCTCCGGCGATGGATGGGGAAGGCTCATGAGGAACTGCACCAGATCGGCGCTTTCCTTCGCGGTGGCGGCAATCGGCTCGAAGTTGCGCGCGGCGCGCGGCTGCAGCGTCAGGGCATCGTGCTGCTGACACCACACGGTGCGCCGGCCATCCGCGGTCTTGATCTGCGTTGCGAGGACGCAATCGATCCCCCGCGCCAGGCGGCGGCCGGCCTCCTCGCGCAGCGGACCGGAGACAAACGCGAATTCAGGCTTCCCCGCCGCCACATCCCGCAGGAGTTCGAGCGCATGCGTCATCGCATCATCGTTGAACGTGATGGCGTCGTGATAACCGCCGGCGAGGGGATACACCTGGGGGAATCCGCCGTTCGGGTACTGGGCGGCGAAGACGTAGCGCAGTCCGCGCAGAAACGCCTCGCGCCAGGCCACGGACCGGTTCGCATCGGTGGCAGCCGAGGTGACCAGCGCGAGAAAACGCAGCTCGAAGATCGTGGCGTCGTTATCGAAGGTACCCCGACTCCAGAGATCGATTTCCCCGGGCGCGGTCGCCGCACGCGGCCGAGTGTAGTCGATGCCCTTGGTCCACGCCCCGGCCGCGATCTGCCAGGCCACCACGCGATCCGCGATGGTCCGGGCCTCCTCGGCGGCATACCACGCGGGTGCCGCCTTGAGCCGCAGGCCCTTGGTATGCCGTCCGCCTTGGGGCGGACCGGCGATCGGTTGCAGCGGTGAGAAATCGGGCGCGGCGGGTGCGGGTCCCAGGCGCGCCAGGGCCTCGGACGCCTCCCAATAAGTCCGCCAGGCCGGCTGCTGATCCGCGGGGAGCGCGGCAATGCGCTCCAACGTGACGGGCGCAAACTGATTTGGCGGCCAAGGCCGCGGCGCGTCGGCAGCCGTGCCTGTCATGGCAGCCATCGCCGCAATCGCGGCGATCAGAATGGCGGCCACGCGGGCTCGGGCAAGCAGGTCCATGGAGGCTACACAATATACTGATCCGGATTCGAAAGGCAGCCGATTCTTCCCGAATATCGCACCATGGCCGGCGGAGTCCGCCCCCGCCCGTCGTCGGCACGCTGCGATCTTGCGTCGCCTTGGCCGGGACGCCTCAATCGCCGGTCGCCCGCCGCCATGCGCATCGTCGCCATCCGCGAGAAACTCAAGGCTGAGAACGCCCGGCGGGCCAAATTGGGCCTGCCGCCACTGCCGCCGCCCGAGGACAATTAGCCTCCCGGCGATTCACCTGCCAGTGACTGAGCCCGCGGCCGCCGCCAGACAGCACGCCCTGCGCGCGCCGCTGATCGGATCGGCAACTCCCGGCACCGCGGACAACCGCCCGAAATATCCTCCACCCTTTCTCGCGAAACCGGATTAGCTTGTTATCGTTCTCCTGTCATGCCCTTCCGCCTGCCCGCCTCCCGCATCAACTGGGTCAACAGCTCGTTCCTCGCCGGCTCGGCCCTGGTCACCGTCACGGCTGTCCCGTGGTATCTTTGGCGCTGCGGGTTCGACGGGTTCCAGGTTGCGTTGTTCTTCGCGTTCGTCGGCGCGACCGGCCTGAGCATCACCCTTGGCTACCACCGCCTGTTCGCCCACCTGGCCTTCCAGGCGAGGTGGCCGGTGAGATTGCTCACGCTGATCTTCGGCGCGGCGGCCTTTGAGAACAGCGCGCTCGAGTGGGTTTCCGACCACCGGCGCCACCACAAGCATACCGATCACGACGACGATCCCTACGACATCACCAAGGGATTCTGGCACGCGCATATCGGCTGGATCCTCTTCCAGTTGAACGCCGAACCACCCCGCGATAATGTGCCTGACCTCGAGAAGGACGCGCTCCTGCGCTGGCAGGAGCGCTTCTACCTGCCGATCGCCATCGGCGTGGGTTTCGCGCTGCCCGCCCTGCTCGGCTGGTGGCACGCCGGCTGGACCGGCGCGCTCGGCGGATTTCTCCTCGCGGGCGTGGCGCGCATCACGGCCGTGCAACACATGACGTTCTGCATCAATTCGCTCTGCCACACCATCGGGCGCCGGCCGTATTCGACGAAATGCACCGCTCGCGACAGCTGGATCACGGCGCTCTTCACCTTCGGCGAAGGCTACCACAACTACCACCACGAGTTTCAGCACGACTACCGCAACGGTGTGAAGTGGTGGCAATGGGATCCGACCAAGTGGTCCATCTGGATGCTCGGGATGCTCCATCTCGTGCGCGGACTGCGCCGCGTGCCCGACGACCGTATTCTCCTGGCGCAACTGGCCGAGACGCGCCGGCAACTCAGCGCGCGGCTCGCCTGCGGGCGCCGCCCGCTGTCCGACCGCATGCGCGAGCTGCTGCAGGCGTCTGACGCGAAGCTCGACGAGCTCGCGGCGCGCTGGGCCGCGCTGAAGGTCGAATACGCCGACAAAGCCGACCAGAAGATCAGGAATGCGCGCGCGTCGCTGGCCGAGCTGCGCCGTGAATTACGCCAGGCGATCGACCTGCTCGAAATGGCCGGCGTGAGGCGGAGAGGCTTCGCCTCGGAGGACGCCGGGTTCCACTGAACCCCCGGCACTTTCGGACAACTCCGCGCCCCCGGTGTCACTCGTTGAAATCTGTGTCCCGATCGGATCTCCCGATCCTCACACGTCCAGGAGCTTGATGCCGTGCGCGGCGAGGCTGACTGTCTGCCGGGTTCTGCCGTCGCCGAGGGTAATGGAAGTCTTCTGCGGCGTGCCGGCATTGTTGATGACGACGAGCTTCCGCTTTTTC
>JBGOXZ010000407.1:0-2837 GCA_041479395.1 Opitutaceae bacterium | reverse complement strand
GGCTGGAGCGATGGCGGCATCATCGGCCTGGTCATGGCGATCCGCCATCCCGAGCGGGTGGACAAGCTTTTCGCCTTCGGCGCCAATTTCAATCGTTCGGGGGAAAAGTCGGACCCGCCGGATCCCGCCTTGGTGGCCCGGTTCAAAACCCGGGCACAAGCGACCTATCGCCGACTCTCGCCGACGCCGGATGATTTCCCGAACTTTGCCAGGGCCCTCAACCAGTTGTACATTGCCGAGCCGGACCTGAAGCCGGCCGAGCTGGGCGCGATCACGGCGCCGACGGTGATCGCCGATGGCGAGTTTGAGCAGTTCTACACCCGTGAGCACATTGAGACGCTGGCCCATCTGATCCCGGGGGCGAAGCTCGTGATCATGCCCAACGTGGGTCATGGCGGACCTGCGCAAGATCCCGTCCATTTCCACGAAGCCGTCGCGAAACTGCTGGACGGCGGTCCGTGAGGGCGCGGCTGCAAAAACATAATTCGCGCGATCTGTGGTCGCCCGCGATATTAGGTTGATCATGCCCGGGCGCACCCCTCGTCTCACGCTCTCCTTTGACCGCGGCGCGCCTGGCATCAACTGAGCCCGCAGCATTGGCCGGAATTGTGCGCACGGATTCAGTGCTGCCGCTTGTCGGCAGGCCGCGTGGCACAGCTCTCCCGAGCCGTGATGACTCCCGTCATGGGTCAGGAGACCCATGCCACGCGCGGCACGGCGGCGAGCGCCGGACTCAGTGCCGCAAAGAGGTGGAGCCCGCACTCCGTGCGGGCTGGTCGCCATCCGCCGGCAAAAGCTCGCACAGCGCGGAATTCACGATCGCCAACGAGATCGTTCCGCCTCTGCGCAAAGGCGCGGTCAATGCGGCCCGCCGGCGGATAAGGGGCGCGGGACGACGAACGCGCTGAGTGTCCCATCGAGGCTGGCGGCGATGATCTTGCCGTCGGCGTAGGCGAGCGAGCCTGCGATGCCGGACACATAGCCTTTCTCCAGCAGCGGGATCGGCTTGCGCCACTTGAGCGCGCCGGTCTGGCGATCCAGTGCGCCCAGCGAAGCCTTCTGCGTGATGAAATACTGCGGGGCGCCCGCCGTGCCGTAATAAACGGTGTTGCCCACCACGAGCGGCGTGCCCCACGTCCAGCCCCACACCTGCACCGCCCAGCGGACATGCCCGGTGTCGGGCTCGATCACGCGCACGCGGCGGCTGTCCGACGCGCCGATATAGAGCAACCCGTCGACGACCGCCGGCGTGGACTCAACCCACGAAAGCCAGAAATACACCGTCCACACCTTTTTGCCGTCGGCGGCGTTGAGCGCATAGAGCAGCGACTGGTCGCGCGTCCCGATCACGAGCTTGTCGCCGGCCAGCACGGGCGTGGTCGTGACCGGGCTGCCCGTGTCGAAGCGCCAGAGCTGGGCCCCGGTTCGGCGGTCGAGCGCGTAGACGAAGTGGTCCATCGATCCGACATAGATGCGCTCGCCGGCCACTTGCGCGGCGGCGCGAAACTTGCCGCCGGCCTTGACCGACCACCGCGGCTTGCCGGTGTTGGCCGCGAGCGCGCGGAAGACGTTGTCGGCTGACCCGATGTACACCGTGTCGTCGGCGATGACGGGGGTGGCGGTCAGGTAATCCCATTCCTGTGCACCGAGTGCCGGCACCGACCGGATGCCGCTGCCGCCGATGTCGGCGCGCCAGAGTCGAGCGCCGGTCTTGCGGGCGAGCTTGTAGAGCTGGCCGTTGTCACTGGCAAAGTAGACCGCATCGCCATTCACCGCGGCGGGACCGAACAACGGCGCGCCGGCGTCAAACGTCCATTGCGCCTGACCGTCGCTGACGCGCACCGCGTGGAATTTTCCCCCGGCGTCGCCGATATAGGCAATGCCGTCCGCCACGACGGGCCCGGCCCAGAGCGGCGCGCCGGCATGGAAGGTCCAGGCCGGCTCGGGTCCGGGGTCCACGGACGGCGGCTCCGGCTCGGCCGGAAACGGTTCTGTTGTGCGCCGCGCGGTGAAGGTCAGATCCGGCAGATAAAAGCTGCCGGTCAGAACGCCATTGAAGAGCGCGAGCGGGATGTTGGCTTCTCGCACCATGAGCCGTCCGTCCGTCACCGTGACCCAGCCGACGGGCGAACCGTAGGCATTCACGTTCGGCAACCAGGCGCGCGCGAGGACCCGGCCGTCGGGCTGGCGTTGAAACTCGAAGCCAACGAAACCGGTGTCGCTGTCGTGGCGCACTTCGCCGCTCCACCGACCTTCGATCTCGGCCGGCACGGCCGCCGGCGGCGGGTTCTGGGCAAAGAGCGGCGTGAGAAGAAACAGCGGCACCAGAGCGAGACCGCCGGTGCGCCAACGGACCGAGGGGTGCGGAGAAGTGCTCATGATCGTCGGAGACATTTATGGAGAAGGTTTCGGGTGCCTCGTCAATCCGCCAGTCAGGGCGGGGCTGACGCAGGTTGCAGATTTTGGAGGGACGACCTCCCGCCTTCGCCGCGGCTTCGGCGAGGCAAGCCCGGTCGTCCCAGGACGCGCGGGAGCGCGTCCCTCCAGCTCGGACGTAGCCGAAGTCGCAGCTGGCGGTTCGCTGGATGCTTCGCTGCGCTCAGCATGACAATGACGGTAGCGCAGGACTCTAGCCGGACTCATGCAGTAGAACCATGATGCTCCATACAAACACCCGACAATTCGGTGAAAATGTAGGAGCCTGCTCGCAGGCGATATTCGCTCTGCATCCTCCTTCGCCGAGGCTACGGAGGACGGGTCGCGAGCAAGCTCGCTCCTGTCGCCGCCAAATGCCCGAGCGGCGCTGACGGAGCAGCGCCCTCCACCGGTCAGCGTAT
>JBGOXZ010000406.1:0-2843 GCA_041479395.1 Opitutaceae bacterium | reverse complement strand
CTACGGGTTGCGCGGCCTCGACGTGCGGCATCCCGGGTTCGCGGCGGCGCTCGCGGCCGATCCGGCGCAGGCCGCGGCGCGCGCGGACAAGGCCGATGTCCCGTTGCTCTCCTGGACGGCGGCCTCCTGGAGCGCCGCCATTGCCCAGGCGAAAGATGACCCCGGCCTCATCGCCGATCTGCCCAAGGTGGAGGCGATGATCGACCGGGCGGTCGCCCTGGACGAGGCGTGGGACGACGGCGCACTGCACGCCTTTCTGATCAGCTACGAGATGGCGCGGGGCGGCGCTGGCGACGCGGCGGAGCGATCCCGGCACCACTTCGAGCGGGCCCTCGCGCTCTCGGCCGGCCGGCTCGCCGCGCCTTACGTGAGCTATGCCGAGGCCGTCCCCCTCCGGCGCCAGCAGGCCGCGGAGTTTCGCCGGTTGCTTGAACAGGCGCTCGCGATCGACGCCGATGCCTACCCGCCGGCCCGGCTGGCCAACCTGGTGGCGCAGCGGCGGGCCCGCTGGCTCCTCGGCCGCATGGACGAACTGTTTTTGAATCCCTGACCGCGCCAACCGCCGCCTAAGCCGTGACCATGCAGTTGACCTTCGAAATGAGAAGAGATTTGGCACCGCCAAATGGTGGAGCCCGCACTCCGTGCGGGCTGGCAGCAATCCACGGGTCAAAACCCGCACGGAGTGCGGGTTCCACCATGGTCCACTGAATCGTTCCGCCCAAGGTCAACCTCCAACCGGATGCGCATCCTCCATTTTTTCTCCCTCGTTTTGCTCGTCGCCGCACTCCCGCCCGCCGGTCGCGCCGAAAAACCGCTGCGGATCAACCTCGGCACGCTGGCCCCGCGCGGCTCCTCCTATCACCAGGCGCTGCAAGCCATGGGTGAAGCCTGGCGCACGGCCTCGAATGGCAAGGTGAAGCTGGTGATCTATCCCGATGGCACGCAGGGTTCCGAAGCCGACATGGTCCGGCTCATGCGCATCGGCACGCTCCAGGCGGGCCTGCTCACGTCGACCGGCCTCGAGACCATCGAAAGCACGGTGGCGGGCCCGCAAAAACTGCCCTTCGTGTTTCGTGATCTCGAGGAGTTTGACCATATCATGCGGGTGATGGGGCCGCGCCTGGAGCAGAAGCTCGAGGAAAAGGGCTTTCATGTCCTGTTCTGGAGCGACGCCGGCTGGCTGCGCTTGTTTTCGACCGAAGCGGTGCTCACGCCCGAGGATTTTGCGCGACACAAGTTCTTTGTCTGGGCCGACCCGAAACAGACCGAGATTCTGAAGCACATCGGCCAGAATCCGGTGAATCTCGAAACGAACGACCTGCCCATGGCCCTCCAGACCGGTCTGGTCAGCGCCATGCCGGCGCCGCCGATCTACGTGCTCGCCACGCAGCTCGACCGCCGCGCCCGGCACATGCTCCGCATCAACTATGCGCCCCTGGTCGGCGCCGCCGTCATCGCCAAGGCGGCGTGGGATGCCATTCCCGCGGAGCTGCAGAGGGAACTCGCGGCCGCCGCGCAGAAGACCGGCGACCAGATCCGCGCGCGCAGCCGCACGGAAAACGAGGAGTCCGTCGTCGCCATGCAGAAGCGCGGACTGATTGTGCACGAACTCACGCCGGAGGCGCGGGTGGCCTGGATGGCGCTGGCCGAGAGGGCCTACCCCCTCATCCGGGGCGGGTTGATGACGGCCGACATTTTCGACGAGGTGCAGCGCGAGCTGGCGGACTTCCGGGCGCGGCGCGGCAACCCGTGAGCCGTGGCCCGCCGGCCGAGATCGGTGGGGAAAGCCCGCCGCCGGGGTTTCCGACGGCGCCGCACGGGCGACAGCGTTGACGGCCGCCCTTGTCTCGCCGCGCATTTCTCCATAGCGTCGGGCCAACAACGGTAGCGTTTCCCAACCCCATCAATCTTCCACGGAGTCAAGCCATGCGCGTACTCATTGCAGACAAGTTTGAGCAGTCCGGCCGGGATCGTCTGGCCGCCATCGGCTGCGAAGTGCTCTATCAGCCCGGCACCAAGCACGAGGCGCTCGTGCAAGCGATCCGGCAATCGCTGCCCGGCGTGCTCGTGGTGCGGTCGGCCAAGGTGACGGAGGAGATGCTGGAGGCCGGCGCCCTCAAGCTGGTGGTGCGCGCCGGCGCCGGCTACAACACCATCGACGTGGCCGCGGCGTCACGCCGCGGCATTTACGTCTCGAACTGCCCCGGCAAGAACTCCATCGCCGTGGCGGAGCTGGCCTTCGCGCTGATCCTGGCCCTCGACCGCCGGCTCGCTGACAACATCATCAGCCTGCGCCAGGGCGAATGGAACAAGGAGCTGTATTCCAAGGCGCGCGGTTTGTTCGGCCGCTCGCTGGGGCTGATCGGCCTCGGGCAGATCGGCTCGGAGATGCTTCCCCGCGCGCGCGGTTTCGGCATGCCGGTCGTGGCGTGTAGCCGGAGCCTGACCCCCGAGCGCGCCGAAAGCCTGGGCATCAAATACAAATTCAGCCCGGAAGAGGTCGCGGCCTCGGCCGACATCGTCAGCGTCCACCTCGCGTTGAACGCCGGCACCAAGGGCCTGCTCGGCTCCCGATTTTTCGGGGCCATGCGCGAAGGGACCTACTTCATCAACACCGCCCGCAGCGAAGTGGTCGATCAGGCCGCGCTCAAGCAGGCCATCACGGAGCGCAAACTGCGCGTGGGACTCGACGTCTACGCCAGCGAGCCGGCCGGCGGCACCGGTCCGTTCAGCGATCCGCTCGGCCAGGACGCCAATGTCTACGGCACGCACCACATCGGCGCCTCGACGGAACAGGCGCAGGAAGCCATCGCCGCGGAGGCGGTGCGCATCATCCAGACCTT
>JBGOXZ010000405.1:0-2853 GCA_041479395.1 Opitutaceae bacterium | reverse complement strand
GTCGGATCTGAGCCTGCCAGGGCATCCGGAGGTATTTGCGCTCGGCGACATCGTCACGCTCGTCGACCGGAATGGCGTGACGGTGCCCGGCGTTGCGCCCGCTGCGATGCAGATGGGCGCGCATGTGGCGAAGCTCATTGCGAACGAGCTTCGCGACCCGCACCACGAAGCGGCCCGCCGGCCCTTCGCCTACCGAGACAAGGGATCCATGGCCACCATCGGCCGCTCCGCGGCGGTGGCGCAGATAGGCCGACTCAAATTCAGCGGGTGGCCGGCCTGGGCCGCGTGGCTGGGGGTACACCTGATTTTTCTGATCGGATTCCGCAACAAGCTCTCCGTGTTTCTGCAGTGGGTCTACTCCTACTTCACCTACCAGCGCGGCGCCCGGATCATCACGGGCCGGGGCGAGGTGCAGTAGCGCCGCCGTTTTGTGGATCTGTGCCCACGCAATTGCCGGACCCATCATCCGCCGGTGTGACGGACGAAGCGCTTCACCTCGATGGCCAGTACGCCGGGGTCGGTCTCGAGGAATTGGGGACGCGCGCCGAACCGCAGGTGTTTCTGAAGGACAACTTGCTCATCCGCGCGATCGACTCCCAGCAGGAATTTGCGTTCGGCGACGCTCCCGTCGCCGCCCCTTTCCCGCCTCCGAAGCAGGACTGACGCGATTTGCGTTCCCGCGAATCTCAGCCACCACTACTACTCCGCACACTCATGAGACGTCGCATTCTGGCCGGGCCGGCCCTCGCACTATTATCGATCACCTGCGCCTGTTCGCGTCTGAGGGCGCAGGAATTCTCGTTCCTGGCCGGCGCCATGAACACGCCGGATGTGACACCCAACGGCAACGGATACTCGTGGCAGATCGATTATCGCCACGGCCTCTACCGCAACGTCGAAGTTTCGTTGGCCTGGATCAACGAAGGCCATGTGTTGGGACACCATCGCGACGGCAACGCCATCGAGCTTTGATACCGGCTGCCGTTCTTCGCGAACCGCGTCCGCCTGTCGTTCGGCGTCGGACCTTACTATTATTACGACACCCAGCCGGTGCCCGGCTCCAATGCTGACTCGGTCAACATCCACGGGACTGCGCCGATTTACAGCATCTCCGCCGAGGGGGAGATCTATGGCCGATGGTTCTGGCGGTTCATGGTCAATCGCATCAATCCGACCGCCGACATCACAACGAACACCGCGGTCTTCGGCGTTGGATACTGGTTGGGGAAGGAGTCCAGCCTGCCCAAGGGAAACCTGCCCGGGATCCTGGAGCGCACGACCTTTGGCCCGGGCAATGCGAAGAACGAGTTCACGGTCTTCGGCGGATGGAGTGTCGTGAACACCCTCTTTAGCGAGGGCGCGCTCGCCTGCGGCGCCGAATACCGCCGCAATCTCACGCCCAACCTCGACGGAACGGTCTCGTACATATACGAGGGCGACCCGCATGTGGTCAGGCGCAGTGGGGCCGGCCTGCAAGTCTGGCCCGTCAGCAAATCCTTTGGCGACCACTTTGAAGTCGGCTTCGGTGTCGGCACCTATATCTATATCGATCACAAGCACCAACCCCGGCCGGATCAAAAGATCCAGGCGGCTCTCGCCGGCTTGGTGTCACCTATGGTGTCCTACCGTGTCACCGACGATTGGTTTGTCCGCTTGATCTGGAATCGCGTCGTTACCAGTTACAGCCGCGATTCCGATATTTGGTTGCTCGGCATTGGCTATCGTCTCTGAAGGGATCGACCCAGGAATCTTCCCTAAACGGGAGGTCGCAGGAGCGGGAGATCCCGGCGCGAGCTGTCCGGAAATGGGATCGGTGTGACGCCACGCCGATCTCCGCGCCACGCTCCAATCAGCCGCGGATCGGTTCCGTGCCTGCGCTGACCCGCGGCCTCATTTCACGCGCCGGACCCGCACCCAAAAGCCCTTGGCCATCAGGTAAAGCTTCCAGCCGCCGAGCTTCGATGCGCGGATTTCCACCTCGGGATTCTGCATGGTGGGAAGCCACACCGCGTCGGATTTATCGCTCTGCACCCAAACCTGGCCGTTCTCCAGGCGGAAGATGGTCTCGCCCGACCAGCCGTTGAACTTGCCCATGGCGCGACTGCGGACGACCAAATCCTTGGCCTCCGCCGGCGGCAGGCCCGCCTCGGCCACCGCGCGGGTCTTCTCGTCGGTCTTCATCTCACGCTTCACCTCTTCGCGCACCTCTTTTTTCACCTCCGCGCGCACTTCCTGCTTTGCCTCCTCGCGAACCTCCTGCTTTACGTGCTCGCGCACTTGCCGGGCACCCTCCCGGGCATAGCGCTCCGCCAGTCCATCGAGCGCAGCCTGCTGCTCCGGCGACAGCCGGTCCAAACCCGCTGCGCGCCGTTCCTCGGGCGTGAGCTGCTGCCAGAAGCCCGCCTCCGCCGCCCTCGCCATTCCCGCGGCCACCGCCAACGACACAACGAGCACATGGAGTCTGTTCATGCGCGAAGGATGGCGCAGACTCCATCCCGGCTTCAATCATTTCTCATCGGACCGGCGCTGGTTCCAGCCCATTGCCCCCCCGGCCGTCCGCCCGGCGAATTGCATCGTTGCGTCGCGCCGGTCGTTCCCGCAAAGTCGCGGGTTTACCCATGACTGCCGAGATCTCCCAACCGGCCCCGGCGCCCAGCGATTTCATCCGCGATATCGTCGCACAACACGTCGCGGAAAGACGCTATGCCAAGATCGTGACCCGCTTCCCGCCGGAGCCCAACGGCTATCTGCATTTCGGCCATGCCAAGTCGATCTGCCTCAACTTCGGGATCGCCCGGGAAAACGGCGGCCAGTGCAATCTGCGGTTCGACGATACCAACCCGATCAAGGAGG
>JBGOXZ010000404.1:0-2858 GCA_041479395.1 Opitutaceae bacterium | reverse complement strand
GTCACCATCCAGCTGCCGGAGGTGCGGCCGAACGACCGCAACGCCCGGCGCAAGGTCGCCATCATTGGCGCGGGCCCGGCCGGCCTGTCGTGCGCGTATTTTCTGGCCCGCCTCGGCTACCGCCCGCAGGTCTTCGAGGGCGAATCCCGCCCGGGCGGCATGCCGGTGCAGACCATTCCCGCCTACCGCCTACCGCGCGAAATCCTTTCGCTGGAGGTGCGCATGATTGAGTGCATGGGGGTCACCATCGAAACCAACCGGCGCCTGGGCCGTGATTTCACCCTCAAGAATCTTCAGGACCAGGGTTTTGAAGCGGTCTTCCTCGGGGTGGGCGCACCCGTCGGCCTGCACCTGGGCGTGCCCGGCGATGATCTTCCCGGCGTGGATGCCGCCATCCGCTTCCTGCGCGAGTATAACATCCGCGGTTCGGCCCCCATCGGCCGCCACGTCGTGGTGGTGGGCGGGGGCAACGCCGCGATCGACACCGCACGCTCCGCCGTGCGCCTCGGCGCCCGCTCCGTGACGGTGCTCTACCGCCGCACGCGGGAGGAAATGCCGGCTTACACCGAGGAAATCGAGGAGGCCGAACACGAGGGCGTGGTGATCAAAGTGCTGACCGCGCCCGTCGAAATCGCGGCCAGGAACGGCCGGGTCTGCGGCGTCAGGTGCCAGGCCATGACCTTGGGGGAGTTCGACCGCAGCGGCCGCCGCCGGCCCACCGCCGCCGCCGAGGAACCCTTCGTGGTCCCCGCCGATCAGGTCATCACGGCCATCGGCCAAAAGCTCGAACCCGCGGCGATCCTTGATGGTCTGGCGGTGACGCTGAACGCGACCGGCTTCATCGCGGTCGATCCGCTCACCGGCCGCACCTCGCTGGACTGGCTCTACAGCGGCGGCGACGCCGCGTTGGGGCCCGCCTCGGTGGTCGAAGCCGTGGCCGGCGGGGAACGCGCCGCAGTAGCCATCGACGTCCAACTCACCGGCGCCGAGCATGCCTTCTGGCGCAAAGACAAGGAGTGTGATGTGCGCTTTGACCCCAACGCCGATCCGGTGCGCTACCCGCGCGCGAAAATGGGGCTCCTGCCGGTCGAGAAGCGTCGCCACAACTTCAACGAGGTCGAACTGCCCTGGACGGAAACCGTCGCGCTCTGCGAGGCCAAGCGCTGTCTGCGCTGCGATTTCCGCGAAAAGACCTGAACACCCGAAGGGACCGCGATGCCCACGCTGACCATCGACAACGCCACTGTGGAGGTGCCTGCGGGCACCACCATCCTGAATGCCGCCCGTACGGTGGGAATCAGGATCCCGTCGCTGTGCTACCTTGAGGGCGTGCACGTCGTGGGCGGCTGCCGGGTGTGTCTGGTGGAGGTCGAGGGTGCGCGGACCCTGGCCGCCTCCTGCTCCATGCCGGTCGCCGAGGGCATGAAAGTGCGTACCAACACGCCCCGCGTGCGCTCGGCCCGCCGCACGGTGGTCGAACTGCTGCTCTCCGACCACGGCGGCGAGTGCCAGACCTGCGTGCGTTCAAACGACTGTGAGCTGCAGGCCGTGGCCCGCGACCTCGACGTGCGCGAACTGCGCTTCACCGGCGCGCACCACCGGCGGTTGGTCGACACCAGCACCCCCGCCCTCGACCGCGATTCCTCCAAATGCATCATGTGCCGCCGCTGCATCACCGTATGCAGCGAGATTCAAGCCACGCGGGCGCTGTGGGCGCAGGATCGCGGGTTCGAGAGCGTGGCCGCCCCGGCGTTCGGTCAGGATCTCGCCAGCGTCGCTTGCGTGCAGTGCGGCCAATGCGCGGCCGTCTGCCCGACCGCGGCCATCACCGAGAAGGATCACATCGAGCGGGTGTGGGCCGCGCTGAGCGACACGTCCAAGCACGTCATCGTGCAGACCGCGCCCGCGATCCGCGCGGGCCTCGGCGAGTGCTTCGGCCTGCCCCCGGGCACGCTAGTCACGGGCAAGATGGTGGCGGCGCTGCGCCGGCTCGGTTTCCACCGCGTGTTCGACACGAATTTCACCGCCGATCTGACCATCCTCGAAGAAGGCACGGAACTGCTCCTGCGCCTGAAAGCCGCGCTGCTCGATCACCAGCCGGCGGCCCTGCCGCAGTTCACCAGTTGCTGCCCGGGGTGGATCAAGTTTGCCGAATATTTCCACCCCGCCCTCCTGCCGAATCTTTCCACCGCCAAATCGCCGCAGCAGATGTTCGGCGCTCTCGCCAAGACCTATTACGCGCAGAAAATCGCCCGCAAGCCCGAGGACCTTGTGGTCGTGTCGGTGATGCCCTGCACCGCCAAGAAATTCGAGGCGCAGCGGCCCGAGATGAACGCCAGCGGCGGGCCGGATGTCGACGCCGTGCTCACCACCCGCGAGTTGGGCCGCATGATCACGCAGGCAGGCATCGATTTCATGGCGCTGCCGGACGAGGCCATGGACCAGCCTCTGGGCCTGAGTTCGGGCGCGGCCGACATCTTTGCCAACACCGGCGGCGTGATGGAGGCGGCGCTGCGGACGGTGTGGTGCACGGTGACCGGGCGGCCCCTTCCCTTCGACAAACTGCACATCGCGCCCATCGCCGGTCTGGAAGGAGTGAAGGAGGTTTCGGTCACGATCTGCCGCGCCCTTCCGGTCTGGAGTTTCCTCGAGGGAACCGTGCTGAAACTCGCCGTGGCCCATGGCCTGGCCAACGCAGAGCGTCTGATCCAGCGCGTGAAGGCGGGTGAGGCCAGCTACCACTTTATCGAAGTGATGGCGTGCCCCGGTGGTTGCATCGGCGGCGGCGGCCAGCCCCGTTTCACCACCAATGAGGTGCGCCTCGCGCGCATGAAGGCGATCTTCGCCGAAGATGAGGG
>JBGOXZ010000403.1:0-2868 GCA_041479395.1 Opitutaceae bacterium | reverse complement strand
GGAATCATGCACTTCGCAGAGGTCTGCATCGATTCCTTCGCCGCGGCGCTGCTCGCTGGAGGGCGCTGCTCCGTCAGCGCCGGGCGGGCATTTGGCGGTGGCAGAGCACCGCCCTCCAAGTTCTGACGCTATTCCGGCGACGCATCGCTCGTCGCGTGGGGGAAATTCCCAGTTGCCCCCCCGGAAGCGGCGGTTCTTAGTGGAGCGTTTCATGGCCTACGATTGGCTCAAAGGAATCGACGACCACTACGATGTCGTGGTGATAGGCAGCGGACTCGCCGGCCTGACCGGCGCCAACTGCCTGGCCAAGTGCGGCCACAAGATCCTGCTGCTTGAGCATCACTACCAGTTCGGCGGCCTCGCCACGTGGTTCACGCGCAAGGGCGGGCACATCTTCGACATTTCGCTCCACGGCTTTCCCGTCGGCATGATCAAGTCGGCCCGCAAATACTGGTCGCAGGAGATCGCCGACTCCATCGTTCAGCTCAAAGGCATTCGCTTCGTCAACCCGCAGTTCGACCTCACCACGACCTTTGATCGGACGGATTTCACGCGGCTGCTCATCGAGCGGTTCAAGGTCCCGGCGGAGACGGTGGAGCGGTTCTTCGCCGACCTGCGGGCGATGAATTTCTACGACAACAACCCCGAGACCACCGGCGAGATGCTGGATCGCTATTTTCCGGGTCGGGACGATGTGAAGCGCTTTCTCATGGAGCCCATCGCCTATGCCAACGGCTCCACGCTGGAGGACCCGGCCATCACCTACGGCATCGTTTTCTCCAACTTCATGAGCAAGGGCGTGTACACGTTCCGCGGCGGCACGGACCTGCTCATTAAGAAAATGTCCGCGGAACTGGTGCGCAACGGCGTCGAGCTGCGCAAACACGCGATGGTCGAGAAGGTGCTCGTCGACGGGGCCGTGGGCGGCAAACGGGTCACCGGCGTGGTCGCGAACGGCCGCACCATCCGCTGCGACGCGGTGCTCTCGAATTCCAACATCAAGGGCACCATTTTCAAGCTGGTCGGCGAGGAGCACTTTCCGTCCGAGTTCGTGGCGCAGGCCCGGGCCGTGCGGATCAACACCAGTTCGTGCCAGGTTTACCTCGGCATCCGCCAGGGTGAGTCCATTCCCCACATCGGCGATCTCGTTTTCGTCTCCGACGCGACCGCCTTCACGAGCGCCGAACTCGTCGACTTTCACACCACCAGCCGCACCTTTTCGGTCTATTATCCCGAGACCCGCCCGGGCTCCGGCCGCTACACGGTGGTTTGCTCGCTCAACGCCCGGTATGAAGATTGGAACCGCCTGTCCGCTGAGGAGTATGAGCAGGCGAAGCAGCGCATCATCGAGGAGTCCATCGCCGCCCTCGAACGCTTCATCCCCGACGTGCGGGCCCGGATCGACTGGACGGAAGCGGCCACGCCGCGCACCATCGAACACTACACGCGGCATTGGCTGGGCACCTCGTTCGGCACCAAGTTCGAGGGCTTGAAGGTCTCCATGGATCTGCCTAACCAGCTGCCCGGACTCTACCACGTGGGTTCGGTCGGCATCATCATGTCCGGCTGGCTTGGCACCATCAATTATGGCGTGATAGCCGCCAACAACATTGATAAATACCTCTTCATGCGAAAACGCGGCACCGCCGCCCCGGCCGCGGAGCCCGCGCTCGCCAAACTTTGATCCACCGCCGCCGGCCGCGATCCGGCCATTCTTGATCCGCCATGGAGCCCATCGAAAAGCTGCTTCCCCATCGACCGCCCTTTCTCTTCGTCGACGAAATCATCGCGGAGACTGATGACACGCTGACGACCCGCCGCCGGGTCCGGCCCGACGAGGATTTCTTCAAGGGGCATTACCCCGGCAATCCCATCATGCCCGGCGTGCTCATTTGCGAAGCGGTGTTCCAATCCGGCTGCATCTTCCTCACGAAGCAACTCGCGGCCCGGGGCGAGGATCTGAAGCGCTACACTCCCGTGCTTACCCGGATCACCGAGGCGAAGTTCAAGAACTCGGTGAGGCCGGGCGATGAACTCATCATCGACGTCAAGCTGAAGGACCGGCTCGGGCGGTTCATGTTTCTGAGCGGATCAGTGCGCACCGCCGACAACCGCCGGGTGCTCACGGTCGACTTTGGCGTCGCGCTTGTCGAAGCGCCCGGGAACGGCTCGGGCGCGCCCTCCGCTCCGCCGGCCGCGCCATGAGCTTCCTCGCGCTTGCCGGGAAAACGATTCTCGTGTTCGGCGTCGCCAACCGAAAGAGCGTCGCGTGGGCGGTCGGCCGCACTCTTGAGGAGCAGGGCGCGCGCGTCGTCTACAGCGTCCGCTCGGAGGAGCGGAAGAAATCGCTCGCTGCGCTGCTGGGCGGTCGGGCGGTCTACGTCTGCGACGTCGAGGAGGAGGGCGCCGCGGAGCGGCTGGCCGCGGAAGTCGGCCCGGCGCATGGGCCGCTGCACGGTCTCGTCCATTCCATTGCTTTCGCGCGCTATGCCGCGGGCGTCAAATCGTTGGCGGAAACCCGGCGGGCGGACTTTCTGCAGGCCGCGACGGTCTCGTGTTTCTCGCTGGTGGAGATCGCCCGCGCCTTCAAACCCCACTTGGCGCGCAATGCCTCCGTCGTCACCATCGGGATCTCGTCCCTGCTCGTCACGCCTGACAACTACGGCTACATGGGGCCGGTCAAGGCCGCGCTCGACTCCACCGCGCGATTCCTCGCCAAGTCGTTCAGCGCCGACACCGAGATTCGCTTCAATGTCGTCGGCTCCGGTCCGCTCAAGACCAGCGCCTCGGCCGGCATCCCCGGCTATCTCGAGAGCTACCTGTACGCGGAGAAACTGACCTACCGCAAACGCGCACTCGAGACCCAGG
>JBGOXZ010000402.1:0-2869 GCA_041479395.1 Opitutaceae bacterium | reverse complement strand
TGCGCCCCCCGCCACCCTGCAGTGGACTCCGCGGGCTGTGAAGCTGGCCCAAGAAGCCGGGCTCGAGCCTGGCGCCATCACGGACATCCCGGCCACGGGTCCCGGCGGCCGCGTCTCGGGCGACGATGTCACGCGTTACCTCGCAACTCGGGGTGGCGTAAGATCCCCAATCCCAAGCACCCAATCCCGCATCGCAGGGGCAGGCTTCGAGACTTTCGCCGAAGAAACCGTTTGCGTCGCCGGCATTGGCTTTGCCGTGCCGGAAAACGTGCGTCCGAACAGCGAGATCTTGAAGGCCTTCCCGAAGATGACCGAGGCTGAGATCGTCAAGCTCACCGGCATTCAGGAGCGCCGCTTTGCCGCCGAGGATGAAACCGCCACCCATCTCGCTGCCATCGCCGTGCAGCATGCGCTGGCGCAGGCACGTCTCCATGTGAGCGAGATCGATGGCATCATCATGGCCACGCTGCTGCCCGACCAGCCGGTGCCCAGCGCCGCCAGCGGCCTGGCCAAGCATCTCGGCATCAAGACCGCGCTCGCCTTCGATCTCAACGCCGCGTGCGCCGGCTGGCTCTACGCCCTGGAGGTCGGCCGCGCCCTGATCCGCGCCGGCACGGCCCGAAAGCTCCTGGTCGTCACCGCCGAACTGCTTTCGCGCATCACCAACCCGAAGGACCACAGCACCGCGTTTCTCTTCGGCGACGGCGCCGGTGCGGCCGTGCTGATCAACGCACCCGGCGGACACCGCCTCAACCGCATGCACCTGAGCGGCGACGCCTCGTTTTTCAACGCTATCCAGCGCCCCGGCGGCGGCGCCATGCGTCCGATGCCGCAGCCCAACGGAGACGACCTGCACCATTTTTATCTGCAGATGGATGGTGCGGTGGTGTTCAAGAACGCGGTCATCGCCTTTGGCAACATCATCGAAAACGCGTTACAGCGGCACCATTTGAAGCCGGAGGACGTACAATGGGTGGTCCCGCACCAGGCCAACGAGCGCATTCTGAAGGCGGTCAGCAAGCGGGTCGGCATTCCCTTCGAGAAGTTTGTCGTCACAATCGGGAAGTACGGGAACACCTCGGCGGCGTCGATCTCGATGGCGCTGGGCTGGGCGGCCGAGGAGGGCATCTTTCGCACCGGGGACAAGATCATCTGCTGCGCCGTCGGCGCGGGTTTCACCTACGCGGGCGGCCTGCTCACGTGGTGAGGCGGGTGCCCCGCGGGCAGACCGCAACCTGCACCAGACGGTGCGGTCCGGCCGGGAGTGTGAGCCGCCGCGGATACAACGGGCAGTAACTCGAACCGTTGCCGGCGCGGCCGCCAGCCGCCACTAGCCACCGATCCGGCTCCGCACGATCTCCAGCAACTGACGGACGATTTCCGGGTGATCCGGGTTGATGTGTCCCCCCTCGGTCCAGATCAACTCCTTCGGTTCGCCTGCAGCGGCATAGAGGCGCTCCACCATGGGCCGGGGCAGACGCTCATCGTTTTTCGCGCCAATTACGATCAACGGCCGCGGTGCGATATGCCCCACCCATTTCGCGGTGTCGAACGACCGGCCATAGGCGAGGAGATACACCAGCGTCGCGGCCTGGGCCCGGAGCCAATCGTTTTTCACCCGATCCCGCAGGTTGTGTTCGATCCAGCCGCGGTTGTCAGCTCCGCCGTGAATGATCCAGACGCGCCGGAATCGCTTGTCCAGAGCGCCGGCCGCGGCAGCGAAGGGTGCGCCCAGGCTCACTCCGACGATTTCGATCTGTTGGCGGGCGACCCAGGGCTGACCTTCCAGCCAGTCGACGGCGAGAAGAATTGCCGGCGGAGTGTCCAGCAATCCTCGCTGGATGAGCGGCACGGCGGCAATGGCCTGACGCCAGCCGCGCACCGTCTCCGGTCCGTGGTAGGGGTAGTCGAGCGCCGCCACCACCAGCTGTCCCGGATCACCCACGATGTCGATGGCATTGCGCCCCGTGCGGTGGCCGCCGAGCAGCACGACCAGCGGCAGCGGCCGGGTCTGCCTTGCCGGCCGGAGCACGCGCAGATCAACCGTCAGCCCGGTGTCGGCGGTGATGCGCACTGTCTCGCTTAGGAACGCGCCCACGGGTGGATGGTCGGGCCTCACCTCGGCGGAGACCAGAACGCCCCGGCGTTGGACAAAATACTCGGATCGCGGGTACAGGTGATCAACCACCCAGAAGGTGGGAAATGCGGTCATCGCGAACATCGCGAGCGCGATCAGCAGCCACGGGCGAATGCCGGCGTTTTCCTGGGCGGGATGGTTCATGCGGTTTTCATGAACTTGTTGGTGCCCGGGCAAGGATTTCGGCAATTACGCGCAAGCCAGACGAGCCGGATGCATTGGTGAAACCGCGAATCCCCTTCGGGATGCTCGCGCTCGAATAACGAGCTCCTCATAACTACCGGTCCGGCCGCGGATGTCGAACCCTCCGAACTGGAATCGTTCGAGGCAGGCGACGAGTGCAGGCACTCCAAAAGGATCTGACCTCGACCTGCCCCAAGCCAAAGCTGAGTTGTAGGAGCGAGTTTACTCGCGATTCCGAGTGAGTATCGCCTGCAAACAGGCTCCTACAGGCGCACCTTTCGGTGTGCCAACCTTGCCTCTATTGACGGCATGGTCTGAATCGTTCCGTATTGGCTTAGAGGTCAGACAGCGGCCGCTATGGCGGCAAATTGGCGAGCCTGAGCAGTCACGCGCTCGACGGTTGCGGCCACGGCTTGGACGACGGCGGGGGTCATTGACATTCCCAAGGTGAAGGGATCGGCGACCTCGATGGCGAAGATGCGCACTTGGGCGGGCATGGGCAGGCCGAGCAGTTTGCCCAAGGCCAGCGTCTCGCCGACGCCGAGGAAG
>JBGOXZ010000401.1:0-2870 GCA_041479395.1 Opitutaceae bacterium | reverse complement strand
AGGAGGCGTGCCAGTCGTAGGCGTTGTCATGCAGGAGCCGGTAGCCGTGCTTGATCAGGCCGCGCGGCCCGTCGGAATGGCGGAAGCTCGCTTCCTGGCCGACGGCCAGTCGCGCTTCGCCGGCGGCCTCAACGGTGACACCGCTCCAGCCGGCCAGTGTAACCGGATCGCCCAGCGGCACGCGCGGCGCCAGCTGCCCGGCCGCCGCAGCGACCGAACCCAGGCCGGCGCAAAACGCGATGACCCCGACGGTCGCGAAACCAAGACTCGACAGGATTGTTTTCATAGCAAGGGGATGGTTGGGGTAAGGTTGGGGTCGCAGGAGATGCCCACGGCATTGTTGTAAATTAGCGCGCCGCCCGCGCCACTCTGCCGCATCGCCTCCAGATCCAGCGTGATGCCCTTCTTGGTGATGTGGCCGTTCATCCACATCCAGCAGGCATAGGGCCGCGCCGAGGGCGGCGGCTGACGAAAGCTCCGTTCCAGCTGCAAGGATGGTACCGCTCCCTCCTTGGCATCGCTGGCAAACAATCGGCCAGCTTTAGACAGCATGGGACCGATCAGCAGGCCGGATGAGCCGGCAATCGCATTCTTGATGAAACCTCGGCGGTTCATTGCATGAATCCTGGTTGGGTTTCACCGGCCGGCGCACTTGGATCGGCGCCATTATTGTTCGGCGCGGGAGAGTTCACAGAAGATGACGCGGGCGGTGCCGGTATCCTGGCGGCCGGCAAAGCGGACTTCGACCGCGTTCTTGCCGGCGGAGAGCGTCGCGGGGACCTCGTAGGTTTTGACGACGGTGGTCGTTCGGTGCTTTTCGCCTTGGGTACGAGCGATCCGCTCTTCGGCGATCTTCCGGCCCGCGACAAAGATGTCGAAGGTGGGGCTGTCGATGCCGACGTAGCCGACGCGCAGCGTCATCGGCTGTCCGGCGGCGGCCTTCAGTGTCCAGCTGAATCCGCCCTGCGCGGCCTCACGGAAGAGGAAGTTGTCGCGCCCGACGGCGCGGCTTTGCTCGGTCTTGACGTGGTGCGCCGTCTCGCTCGCGACCCAGCAGACCCAGACTTCGTCGAGCACGCGCGCCTGCGCGGCTTGGCGCTGGGCCTCCTCCGGCCCGGCGTCCGCGAGGTGCCGTTGCCAACCGGATTCATCGTAGAGCTTCCAGTACACGTTGTAGCGGTCATTGACGATGCGGTAGAGGGGCACGAGGGTGACGTCGCCCGGACGGCCGATGCCTGCGGTCGCGAAGGTCAGCGGCTGGTTCGGCACCGGGCGGATGTGATTCAGGAGGTCCGCAGCGCTGGTCACGAAGCCGGGAACCAGAGGGTTAACCTCAGGGATGCGGGCGACGGGGAATGCGCCGGCGATTTCCGTCGGTTTGTCTTCCAGACCTTCTTTGCCGAGCTGCCCCGCCAGCACGATTGGGCCGTACATCAATGCAACCAGGGAGGCATCATCGGACAGCGGCTCCGTGTGCAAGGCCATGGGCAGGCGCAGTTCAATCGTGTCGCCGGTCTGCCAGATGCGGTCAAGGGTCAAATAGGACGAAAGCGAAGATGTCACCTCCACCACCGCGCCGTTGATTTTCACCTCGGGCTTTTGACACCAATACGGGTGGCGGATTTCGATCGTCAGCCTTAGAGGCTTTGCTGAGTGGATGGTCAGTGTCGTGCGGTCATCCTCCGGGAAGCGCGTTTCCTGCCGGAGGGTCACGCCCTTCTCCGGCCACTGGAGCTCGGCGGGGAGGAAGAGGTTGACGTAGAGCGACTGGCCGTCGTGGAAGAAAATGGTATCGCCATATTTGGCGTGGTTTTCGAAGCCCGTGCCGGTGCAGCACCAAAAGGTCTGGTCGAAGGTGTTGTAGAGCTTCCGGAAGCCCGGCTCGAGGGACATGAAGTAGATCATCATGCCCGTGTCCGGGTCCTGCGATGCGAAGATATGATTGTAGAGGGCGCGCTCGTAGAAATCCATGCTCTCGGCGGAAGGATTCCAGGCAAAGATATGCCGGGTGAGCTTGAGCATGTTGTAGGTGTTGCAGGTTTCGCCGGTGGTCTGGGTGAGGTGCTTCGACTCCTCGTGGACCGGGAAGAAATGCTCGGCGTCGGTGTTGCCGCCGAAGATGAACGAGCGGTCGAAGACGACACGCCTCCAGAAGCAATCGGCGATGTTGCGATAGATTGGATTACCGGTGAGTTCGTATTCGCGGGCGGCGCCGATGATTTTGGGGATCTGGGTGTTGCCGTGCAGGTGGTCGAGGCGGTCCTCGCCGCGGGCGAGCGGTTCGAAGATGACCCGGTGGTTGAAGGCCTCGGCAATCCGGAGGAATTCGGGATTCCCGGTGACGGCGGCGAGATTGGCCATGGCCTCGTTCATTCCCCCGTGCTCGTTATCGAGGGAGGCCTGGAATTGTTCGGCCGGAAGCCGATCGACGCGGAATTTGACCCAGTTGCCGAGGGCCGTAGCCACCTCGAGGGCCTGGGCGTTGCGGCCGTTCTCATAGGCATCGAGCAGCCCGGCCATGATCTTGTGCATAGTGTACCAGGGCGCCCAGACGCCCTGGTGGTTGTCGACGCGATCGTAGAAGGATTCGGGAAACGCCGCGAGATAGCCGGGATGGAAGCCTTGTTTGGGCAGGGCCGCTTGGCACCTGGCGAGTTCGGCAACCAGGTAATCGATCCGACGCTTGAGTTCCGGATCGCCGGTGCTGGCGAACATGAGGGAGCAGCCGCTGAGATAGTGGCCGAGGGTGTGGCCGCGAAGTTCGGAGGTGGGCGCTTCCCAACCGCCGACGGGTTCGGCTGTGGACGGCAGGCCGGCGGTGACGCGGAAGTTGTGTAGCAACCGGTCGGGATCGATGGCGAGCAGGTATT
>JBGOXZ010000400.1:0-2872 GCA_041479395.1 Opitutaceae bacterium | reverse complement strand
GTTTGTGATGGATGCATGCCGCAAGACGGGGATGAACAAGTTCAGTCTGCAGTCGCGGCAGTAGGCCGGAGGTAGATCGTAGGGCCGGCCTCGTGGGCGTCTGGCCACGAGCGTGCTTCCCAAATCTGCCGATCCTGACTACAAACGAGGCATGGTCATCGTCATCACCGGAGTCACCCGCGGGCTGGGGCGCGCGCTTGCCGAATGGTACATTGGGCACGGCCATACCGTCAGTGGCTGCGGCCGCAGCGGCATGGAGATCTTTGAACTCCGTTCCACCCATCCCGAGCCGCACAATTTCGATGCGGTCGACGTGACCGAGACGGTGAAGGTCGGGATGTGGGCCGAACGCATCCTCGGAGCGCAGGGCGCCCCGGACATCCTGATCAACAACGCCGCGCTGGTGAACCGACCGGCGCCGCTGTGGAAAGTGCCGGCGCCGGAGTTTTCAAAGCTGATCGATGTGAACATCAAGGGGGTGGCCAACGTGATCCGCGCCTTTGTTCCCGCGATGGTCGAGGCGAAACGGGGTGTGATCGTCAATCTCAGCTCCGGCTGGGGGCGGTCCACCTCGCCGGAGGTGGCGCCGTACTGTGCGTCGAAATGGGCCATCGAGGGGCTGACCAAGGCGCTCGCGCAGGAACTGCCCGAGGGCATGGCCGCGGTGCCGCTCAATCCGGGCGTCATCAACACCGACATGCTGCAGATCTGTTTTGGCACAAGCGCGGCCGGCTATCCGAAGGCGGCGGAGTGGGCCCAGCGCGCCGCGCCCTTCATCCTCACGCTCGGCCCCAAGGACAACGGGCAGTCGCTGAGCGTGCCGGGGGTGCCGCAGGACTGAGGCCCGATGACCAGGCGCGCCGGGAAGGCCGGGAGGCTTGACAGCGCGCAGGCGTATGACACGGTGTCAGACATGAAACTCTCCACCCGCTCACTGGTGCGTGATTTTCCCCGGGCCAAGGCGGCCGCCCGCAAGGGGCAGGCGGTGGAAATCGTGGACGGCAAGACCGGCGAGCGGTACGTGCTGACGGCCAAACCCACCCGCACGTTCGGTGAACTGGCGGCCCGGGCCAAAGGTGTTTATGCCGGTCCGCGCAACCTTTCAACGCGGGAAGGCTTCGGTGGCTGACCATATTGTGGACACTGGTCCGCTCGTGGGCTGGATCAATGCGAAGGACCAGTGGCATGCCTGGTGCGTAGGCGTGATGGAGACGCTCGAGCCGCCCTTGCTCACCTGCGAAGCCGTGATTGCCGAGGCCAGTTGGCAGCTGGGCCGGTCGCGCGAGGCGGTGGACCGGCTGTTCGGATTGGTGGAGACCGGGGCGCTGCGGGTGGTGGACCTGCTGCCCGAGCATATGCCGCATATCCGCGCGCTGACGGCGAAGTATCCGCAGATGGATTTTTGCGACGCCGCCGTGGTGCGGATGGCGGAGATCTATCCGCAGGCAAAGGTCATCACGACTGACTCGGCGCACTTTACGATCTACCGCCGCTTTCGCGACAGACCGCTCGCATTGCTCCATCCGGCCAGCCGCTGATGCGGACACATGCAGTTACACCGACACTACCGCGGATAAATGGCCCACCAAATGGTAGGGCGGGTTATCCATAACCCGCCGACCAAGTGGACGCTGAATGGCGGCGCGTTACGGAAAACGCGCCCTACCTCAACTGCATGTTCCCGGCTGGGTGCGCCGGAATTCGAGACAATGGATGGCCCTACTTGGCGACGAGCAACTGGTTCACCTTGCGCATGACGGCGAAGGCGTCGGCGACGTAGAGCACGTCGGCCTTGCCCTGCGCCCAGCTGCAGTTGGGATTCAGATTGATCGCGCGGCGCTCGTTGATGAAGCGCCAGCCCACCGTGTGCGGCTCCTCGCCATGGCAGCAGGTCGACAGTCCCTTCGGGTGTCGCGGGGTCGAGCCCGTCTGCCCCACTTGGTTGAGATGCGTCATGAACTTCAGCACCGCCTGACCTTCACCACTCAGGTCGACGAGCGACTTGGTGCTGCCCAGCGAGGCCTTCGTTTTCGCGAGGAAATCGAGGATGAGCCGCTCGGCGTCGTCGGCGTGGGCCTTGCCGTCGGGCTGGGTCTTGGTCCAGCCGGCCCCGGCGACGAAGAGCAGTTTGGCGTCGGGTCGGATGGTTTGTTCGTCAGCCGGCGGCGCCTGCACGCCGACCACGGTGGTGCGCCGGTTCGCGTCGGTTAGAGCCGCAGCCACGGCCTCGACGGTGGCCGGGCCGGCCACAGCCGTCCACGGCTCGCCGCAGCCCGGCTCCAGAAGGATGAACCATGGGCGCCGGCTGCGCTGCACCACCGCTTCCATACGCTGCCGGTAGTACCAGCGGGTGATGGTCGGCGTGCCATCGCCCGAAGCCATGCCGGTGACATGGGTGTCGATGCGCCCATTCAGGCGTTGCGCCACGCCCGCCAGCACGCGGTTCCAGCGCGAGGTCGCCGGCGCCACGACGATGGTGGCTGCCGCCGTCCGGCATAGTGCTTCGGCAGCCACGACATCGGTGGAGTAACGTGATGGCGCGAAGTCGGATCCAGCCACGCCGAGAAAACGGGCGGCGCCGCAACCGGCGATCTGGTCGGCCGCGGCCTGCACGTCGCTGCCGGCGAGGCCGGCCACGAATTTCGCACCGGTCAGGCCGGCCGCGAGGGCGCGGGCGGCGGCGAGCGACTCCAGGGCGGCCCGGCCGAGCGAGTCGTCGGCCTCGGGGTGGGCGAGAAACAGGATGGTTTCCATGGGAAGTCTTGGCTCACGCAAAGCCGCAAAGTCGCCAAGCCGGGCTCATGCAGTTGTAGGAGCGAGCTTGCTCGCGATGTCAGAGCAGAAATCGCCTGCAAGCAGGCTCCTACATCAT
>JBGOXZ010000399.1:0-2882 GCA_041479395.1 Opitutaceae bacterium | reverse complement strand
CGTGGCGGTGGCGGCGAAGCTCATGGGGGACAGAGGACAGACGACGGCAATCAGGGGGCAGAGGCGGGACTCAGCGGGAGAACGGCGAAACCGTTTCGGGCAACTGACTGTGGGCGAGGCGGCGCGTAACGCCGTCGACGATCTCGCGCACCTTGAAGGTGAGGCCATCAGTCTTGTTGATGCCGCGGATGGCGGGGCTGGCATAGCGGGCGCGCAGGAGCATCGCGAGCTGGCCGAAGCCGTAGAGGCCTTCGTCGTTCATTTCAGCGACCAACACGTGGCGGTAGTGCGCAAGAATATCGCTGAGGCCGGAGGGCAGCGGATGCAGGTGGCGGAGATGAATCTGGCCGGCCGTGAGACCGCCGTCGCGGAGGCGATTGACGGCTTCGCGGATCGGCCCCCACGTCGAGCCCCAGCCGACGAGCAGCACCTCGCCCGCCCGGTCGCCATAAACTTCCGGCAGTGGCAGCTCGGCGCCAAGCACCTTGATCTTTTCGCGGCGGCGGGCGGTCATCTTGGCGTGCATGGCCGGGTTGCCGGAGGGATGGCCTTCCTCGTCGTGCTCGAGGCCGGTCACATTGGGAAACTTGCCTGAGGCGATGCGCGTGCCCGGCGGGGCGTGGCGGGTGAGACGATCGAGCGGGTAGGGCTTGAAATCGGCGGCGCGCTCGGTGAGGTCGGGCTGCACGGTGACGATGAGGCTCCCAAGGTCGGGTTCGTCGAACGCCTCGATGCGCGTGGCCAGCGACTGGTCGGTGAGGATGAGGACCGGCGTGCTGTACTGGCGCGCGATGCGGCCGGCCTCGAGGGCGATGTAGAAGCAGTCCTCGACATTCTTCGGGGCAAGCACCACCCGGGGCGTGTCGCCATGGCTGCCAAAGACACCTTGCAGCAAGTCGCTCTGCTCGACGCTGGTGGGCAGGCCGGTGCTGGGGCCGCCGCGCTGGACGTTGATGACGATGAGCGGCATCTCCGCCATCACGGCCCAGCCGAGCGCCTCCATCTTGAGCGAGAGGCCGGGGCCGGAACTGCCGGTGACGGCGAGGTGGCCGGCGTAGGCGGCGCCGAGCGCGTAGGAGATTGCGGCCAGTTCATCCTCCGCCTGCACGAAGAGGCCGCCGTACTTGGGCAGCTCGGTGCGCAGCATCTCCATGATTGATGACCACGGCGTGATCGGGTACGCCGCGCCGTAGCGCACGCCCGCCGCGATCAGGCCGAAGGCGAGGGCTTGGTTGCCGTCCATGGTGACCTGCGGACGGGTCGACACGCGCTGGACGACCTCGAACCGGAAGAAGCAATCGCGGAGGTTGTCGGCCGGGTAGGCGTAGCCCGCGTCGAAGGCCAGCATGGCGTTGCGCGCGACGTCTTCGGTGCGGCCGCCGAAGCGCTCCCGGACGAGATCGGTGAGCTTGGCGACATCGAGCTGGAAAATGCGCGCGAGCAGCCCGAGGACGAAGATGTTCTTGCCCTTGTCCTTGGTGGCGCCGCCGACGGCCTCGATGGTGCGGCTGGTGATGGGCACGCCGATGGCGGTGAAACGCTTGTCGTCGGGGTTGGGTTTGACGTGGTCGTTGTCGTACAGCAGCACGCCACCCGGCCGCAGCGATTCGACGTGATCCTCGTAGCTGTGCTGGTAGAACGCCACGAGCACGTCGGCCCGGTCGCCGGCGGAGAGAATGTCGCCGGTGCCCATCCGCACCTGGAAAATGGACGGGCCCCCGGAGATGGTGGACGGGATGGTCATGTAGGTCATCACATCCTGATCGGAGCGGCCGGCGAGGCGGGCGAGAAACGCACCCACCGTCTGGATGCCGTCCTGCGAATCACCGGCAAGGCGGATCACCACGTCTTGGATGGATCGGGGCTCGTCGGCAGACGCGCTGCCTCCACCCGAAGTAGTGGCAAAATTGGGTCTGACCATGACTGAGGGTTTGCAGAAAAGGTGCTCCCAATGCCACGTGAGTCAACGGACCCACCGGTTTGGCTGGTGGTAATCAGAATTCGACGCTCCGCGCGGCCGCTTCAAAAGGAACGGTTATGCCGGTCCACGACCGCCGGCGATGGAATCTTTTCCATGATCGCCAGTCGGATGCGGTTCGTGGCAGCATACCTGGCCCGGGCCCGGTAACTTCAATGTCCATGAGCATCACAGGGCATCTCAACACCATGAAGCTCCTGCACCTTCCGCCTTTCGTTGCCGCGACGATCGCGCTGCTCGCGCCCGCGCTGCGCGCGGACGTCAGCCTGCCGCGGATCTTCGGTGACAACATGGTGCTCCAACGCGACGGCTCCGTGCCAGTCTGGGGCCGGGCCGCCCCGGGCGAGGAGGTTACTGTGCGCTTCGCCGGCCAGGAACAACACGCGAAGACGGACGCCGACGGACGCTGGCAGATGACCCTCAGCGCGCTGTCCACATCTGCGACGCCGCGGGAGATGACGGTGTCGGCTGCCAATGTGATCCAACTAGAGAACATCCTCGTCGGCGAGGTGTGGTTGTGCTCGGGCCAGTCGAACATGGAGTACGCCGTGGGCGTGGCCAAGCAATGGGCGCCGCCGGCGGCGGAAACCGATCCGGAGCTGACGCAGGAACTCAAGACCACGGTATTCCCGCTGCTGCGGCTGTTCCGGGTCGAGAAGGAACTGAAACCGCCCGAAGTGGTGTCCTCCGGCTGGCACGAGGCGGCCGGCGACGCGCGCAATCAGTTCTCTGCCGCGGGTTATTACTTCGCCCGCCGGCTGCAACGCGAACTCGACGTGCCCGTCGGCATGATCCAGTCGGCGTGGGGCGGCAGCCGCATCGAGGAGTGGACGCCGCCGGAGGCCTACGCGAAACTCGCCGCCGTCTTCACCGGGGAGGCGTCGGCGTGGAAGGCCAGGAGGCG
>JBGOXZ010000398.1:0-2889 GCA_041479395.1 Opitutaceae bacterium | reverse complement strand
TGTCCACTGCAGTGGCGCCGACTTTTGGCGCGGTGGGGTCCGCGCAATCGACGCCGGCGGCAGCAGCAATGTTAACAAACTTGAATGGCGTGGTCTGCCGGTAGAGCGCGCAGGGGCCGTTCTTTGAGACCACAAAAATATCCGGCCGGCCGTCCCGGTCGAAGTCGGCCACGGCGACGCCGGTCTCGACGGCGCCGAGCGTGAACTCGCGGAAACGGTCGCCCCACATGCGCGGATCGCTGTAGACGTTGGGAACCGTGAGGCCGGTCTCCGCCGGCGTGAGCTCTTGGAAGAGCTTTCCGCCCGCGGCCGGCGCGTGCCGCGGCGCGAACGGCCGCTGCTCAACGACGGGGGTGGAAGCGGCGGCGGCGGAAGCGAGCGCCACCGCCAGGAGCATAGGAAGGAAATTGGTCGTCATGCCGAAGTGGAGTTCAGCCTGCGTTGGCAGTGGGAAGGAAGGTCGTCGGCGCGCGGAGCTTCGAGCACTAACACCATAGAGATTTTTTGCCCGCACTGGATTTCATTTCAGAGGCTGGAGCGCGTTCTCGAACACCCAATCGGCCAGCTTCAAGCCGGACTTCTGTCCCTCGAGGTTGTCGGACATGACGTGAATGCCCGCCCAGACCCGGCTCATGCCGATCTCGCGCCGCGCGTCGGAGAGCTTCTTGAAGGTGCGCACCGCGCCGGGCAGCCCGTCGGACGTGACCGTGAATTCGATGTCGTCGGTGCCGAAGTAACGCTCGAGCAGGTGCGAGGCTGCGGCGGAGAACGTGCTGTGGCCCGAAGTGTAAGATGGGAATGCCGGCGAAACCATGAGGGGAATGAAATCAGGTCTGCTGACCGCGTACGGATTCAGCTTCGGGTCGAGTTCGCGGAGCGCGTTTTCGGGACGCCAGGTGTTGTAGAAGAATTTGGCATTCCAACAGGAGATGGCGGCGTCGGCCTCGGCGAAATTGAGGAGGGCCAAAAGCCGGGCACACTCGGCAACGGAGAGATTGCGCCGTCTGGCGAGATCCTGGGCGATCACGTTCCAGTGGCCGGGGGGGGTCGCCGTCCCGAGGTCGTCAGACCAGAAAGCAGTGCTCAGCGTTTCGTATTCGGTGCGCTCGGCTCCGTCACGCGCGCCCACCTTTGCGACATAGGCGGTTTCCTCGGCGTACTGTTTCGAATCAAGCGGGGGAGGCGGGGGGGCGCGGAATTGGTCTGGCGACGTCATCACGAACGGGGTGACATGACCCCAAAAAGGAAGCACGGGCGGGCGGAAGCCCGGCGGCGTCTCGCGCCATTTGCCCGGCTCCTCGCTCGAGTATTTGCCGGGGATCGGCTTATTGTAGCCGGAATCCGCGCGCTTCGCGAGAATCTGCTCGGCCACATGCCTGCCCCAGGCGATGCCGTCGGTCTTGGGCTGCCCATCGGGGATGCCCTCGAGGGCTTTCTGGTAGGCGACCTCGAAGTTGTGCGGGTTGGTGGCCTGGCCCCAGAGCGCATTGAGCACGGTGATCGCCGCGCTGGCGATGGCGGCATCCATGTCGGCGCCGGCGGGACCAGTTTCTTGCACCAGCCAAGGCTTCCAATTCCGGTTGATGCCGTCCACCGCGTCAAAAACCGCGGCGTGGTAGGTGGCAATATGGTGCGAGGCGATCGGCGGCGGGTTGCGGGAGAGCCGCGTTGCGTCGAGCACCTGCTGGTTCCAATAGAGGACGGCATTGTCGCCAAAGGCAAGGGAGGCCCACAGGGAACATGCCGCCAAGGTGAACCCGATGAGACGTGATCGTTGCATGATTGGGGTGCGCGGTTGGTCAAAGGCGGTCGGGGAGGACGCCATCGAAAGACAGGCCACTTTAAGGAGGCCGGCCCCGGCGGCGAAAACACTTCTGGGGCCAATTGCCGCAGGAGCGGGGCCAATCGCGCCTATCCGCCACCCGCCCGGCACGCGGCGCGGCTCCGTCCCCCCGCCTCAGCCCAGGTTCTCGCCCGTAAACTTGCCGAACTGCCCGCGCAGGCTGCGGCTGAGCGGCACCTTGGTGCCGTTGCGCAGGACGACCACGTAGTCGCCATGAAACGTGGGCTGGAGCTCCTTGACTTGTTCGAGATTGACCAGGGCGGAGCGGTTGACCCGCGCAAAACTGGCCGGGCCCAGCCGCTGCTCGAGCGCCGTGAGGGTCTCGCGCAGCATCAGCCGGCCTTCGGCGAGGTGGAGGAGGATGTAATTGTCGGCCGCCTCGACCCACACGATATCATCCGGCTTGAGGAAGATCAGCCGGCCGTTGACCTTTACGGTCAATCGTTCCGACCGCTTGCCCGGGCTCGCGGCATCCGCGAGCAGGCTCTCAAGTTTGTCCTCGAGTTTCCCGGCGCGACGGGCACGGAGGTACTCCTCGGCGCGGCGCAGAGCGGTCTGGAACCGCTCCCGGTCAAACGGCTTCAACAGGTAGTCAACGGCCTGCACGTCGAACGCGTCCAAGGCGAAACGTTCGTGGGCCGTGACAAAAATGACCGCGGGCCGGCCCTCGGCCGGCAGTTCGCTGAGGACTTGCAGTCCATCGCCGCCCGGCATCTCCATATCAAGCAACACGAGGTCCACCGGCGTCTTCCGAAGCGTGGCGATCGCCTCGGTGCCGCTGCCGCACTCGCCGACGATCTCGACCGAGGGCTCTTCGCGCAGCCAGGCGCGCAGCCGCTCGCGGGCAAGCGGTTCGTCATCGACGATGAGGACGCGGAGTCTGCTCATGGCATCAGGCGACGGGCAGTGTCAGGCGCACCACTAGGCCGCCTTCCGGGTGGTTGGCCAGTTCGAAACGGTGCCGCTCGCCATAAAGCTCGCGCAAACGCGCGCGGGTGTTACCGAGGCCGATGCCCTCGCGGGTGAAGCCGCCAGCCGGCTCGCCC
>JBGOXZ010000397.1:0-2896 GCA_041479395.1 Opitutaceae bacterium | reverse complement strand
GCCATGATCCGCCGCTGCAAGGTCCCCGTGCTGCTGTTCCGGTGACGGGCCGCCGCGATCTTCTGATTGCATTCCGAAGCCAGGAAACCACGAGGAATACGGCGGCGGCAGGAACGCGAACCCCTCGCATCGGCGCCATGCGGTGGAGGTGCTCCTTCCCCCGCCGGCGCGCCAAAGCTCTGCGGGTCGGTGGCGGAGCAAGCCTGAGACCAGCGCTGTCCGTCGCCCCCGGCGTTGTCACGTATTACGTGACAAAGGAATTGATTCATCGAGGGAAAGGCCGGGATCAATGTCACTTATTAAGTGACATCGACCAGACGCGGGGGAGGGCGAGTAGGAACGGAGAGGGCGCGGCGCCGTCAGCAAGATCTGACCGATCGGCAATCGCAGGCTCACGCCTGGGGGTGATGCTCCCGAACGGCCGCCTTCGCCAGTTCCTCAGCGGCCGCACCACGACCGCCATGATCCGCCGCTGCAAGGTCCCCGTGCGGCTGTTCCGCTGATGCCCGGGAGACGACCCGTATCGGATATGGAGCTGGCGAAAAAAGGACAAGATCAACCGCATTCTTGCAGGGTTCGAAGATCACTGAGCGGTGCAGAGCGGAAGTCGGGGTGTCCGGGCAGGGGATTTGAAAACATCAGGACGGTTCCGGCCAGCAGACGACGAACGGATCCGGGAAGGGCGGAGCGTTGACGCGCGCCGAGAGCCCATCAACGTTCGCGGGCGAGACAGCGATGAATTCGCCCGCCACGCCCGTGTGCTCGTCCCCGCCCGCCCGCCGTTGGCCGGTGGCGCTGGCGGCAGTGCTCATCGGACTGGGCGTATTAGGCGCGTACCATAACAGTTTCACCGGAGCGCTCATTTTCGATGACCAGCCGGCGATACTGGAGAACCCGACGATCCGGCAGCTGTGGCCCGTGTGGAAGCCGCTGTCTCCGCCGAACGATCAGACGGTCAGCGGCCGGCCGCTCACCAATCTCTCGTTGGCCGTCAACTACGCGCTGAGCGGCACCGACGTCCGGAGCTACCACGCATTCAACCTACTGATCCACGTTCTCGGCGGTCTGGTCCTGACCGGTATCGTGCGGCGCACGCTGCTGCGGCCGATCTTGCGCGAACGATTTGGGCGGGATGCCCTGCCGCTGGCCTTGGTGGTGGCCCTGCTGTGGAGTTTGCATCCGCTGCAAACCGAGGCTGTGACCTATGTCGTTCAGCGGGTGGAGTCGCTGATGGGGCTGTTCTACCTGCTGACCATCTACTGCTTCATTCGTTCGGTCGAATCGCCGCGACCATGGGGTTGGCGGGCGGGCGCGGTGGCGGCCTGCCTTTTCGGGATGGCCACCAAGGAGGTGATGGTGACGGCGCCGGCGATGGTGCTGCTCTATGACCGGACCTTTGTGGCCGGTTCTTTCCGGGAGGCATGGCGGCTGCGCCGGTGGCTGTATCTGGCGATGGCGGCGACTTGGCTGCTGCTGGTGGGATTGGTGGCGAGTGCCGGCTGGGACCGCAACGGCACGTCGGGCTTCGACGTCGGCGTCACCCCCGGGGCATACTGGCTGACGCAATTCGAAGCGATCGCCCGCTATTTGTGGCTTTCCGTGTGGCCCCATCCACTCGTGTTTGAATACGGAACGTTCTGGGTGCGCCACCCGGTCGAAGTGGTGCCTTACGCGCTCCTGGTCGTGCCGCTGGCGGCGGCGACGCTGGTGGCGCTTTGGCGGCGGTCGGTGATGGGTTTTCTGGGCGCCTGGTTTTTCGCGATCCTGGCACCCACCAGCGTGATGCCCGGCAGGATTCAAATGATTGTGGAGCACCGAATGTACCTTCCGCTGGCGGCGGTGATCGCGCTGGCGGTCGGTGGCAGTGTGGCGCACCTCGGCCGCCGCAGTCTGGCGGCCTTCCTTGCGCTGGCGGTGGCGGCCGGCTGGCTGACCGAGCGGCGCAACGAAGATTATCGAAGTGGAGTCTCTCTCTGGCTTGACACCGTTGCCAAACGGCCGGGCAACGCGCGCGCCCACAACTGCCTGGGCGTGGTCCTGTTTGACGGCGGCCGGACCCCGGAGGCGATCCAGAGCTATGAGACCGCGTTGCGCCTCAGGCCCGACTATCCGGAGGCGCACAACAACCTCGGCTACGCGCTGACCAAGGCGGGCCGGATCCCGGAAGCGATTGCCGAGCTGGGTATCGCGCTCCGCATGGAGCCGGATTACGCCAAAGCGCATACCAACCTCGGCAACGCCCTGCTCGTGGCGGGCCGGATCCCGGAGGCGATCAAGCACTATGAGGCAGCGCTGCGGATCGCGCCGGATGATCCCAAGCCGCACTACAACCTGGGCAACGCCCTGCTCGCGGCGGGACGGATCCCGGCGGCGATCGAACAATACGAAGTCACGCTGCGGATCAAACCGGACGACGCGGAGGCGCACTTCAATCTCGGCAACGCGCTGTTCCAGGCGAGCCGGGTCGCGGCGGCGATTGAACATTATAAAGCGGCGGAGCGGATCAGGCCGGACTACGCGGAAGCGCACAGCAACCACGGCAACGCCCTCCTGCAACTGAAACGGATCCCGGAGGCGATGGCGGAGTTCACGGCGGCGCTGCGGATCAATCCGGACTACGCGGAGGGGCACAACAACCTCGGGGCCGCGCTATATCAGGCGGGGCGGATCGAGGAAGCGATCCAGCAATTTGAGGCGGCGCTGCGGCTCAAGCCCGACTATGGTGATGCGCGCCACAACCTGGAGTGGCTGCGGGCGCCGGCAGCCGCAGCCGGAGACAAGCATTGAATCGCGCAGACCGGCCGAACGACTTCTCCAGAGGTTATCCGAAATCCGGTTGAGGCATGGTTCCTTCTTGTACGGGTAGGGGCGCGATCTTGTCGCGCCCTCCGGAAAG
>JBGOXZ010000396.1:0-2905 GCA_041479395.1 Opitutaceae bacterium | reverse complement strand
GTTGACGAGCTTCGTCGCTAGGCCGCGCTGTTCGAGGCGCGCGGCGATGTCAAGGGAGAGCGGACCGTCCGAGGCGAGGAAAAAGACGCGCCCGCCCGGAATCATCCGCACCTGGGCGAAGGATCGTCGCAACGTGCGATGGGCCGAGGCGAGCAGTCGCGCGAGTTCGGGGCTGACGTAGTTTTCATAATGGCCCAGCGCGAACGCCAGGACTCCGCCTTGATTCAGAATGCGCCGGACCTCGTCAAAAAACCCGGCGGTATAGAAGCGGTTGAGCTGCAAAGTGGACGGATCGGGCATGTCCACGATGACGACGTCGTAACGTCCGCCGGTCTGTTGCACGAAGCGGCGGCCGTCGGTCGCGACGGGCTTGATCCGCGGATCGGCCAGGCTTTCCGGCAGGAAGCGGCGCCCGGCCGCAATGATGAGCGGGTCCAGCTCCACGTAGGTGACTTCGCGCACGCCATAGCGCAGGATTTCGCGCGCGGTGCCGGTGATGCCGCCCGAGAGCAGCAGGACCGTGCGGGCATCCGGGCGCTGGCTCATCGCGTAGTGGACGGTTTCCTCCACCTGATCGACGTTGTGCGTCGAGATCACCGGCACGCCGTTCTCAAAAAACGTGAGCTGCCCGGCGTCGTCCGTGACCACCAGCCGGCCGTAGGGCGAGTTGCCGCGAAACACCGTGGGTTGTCCCCAATGCTGCACGGCAGTGGTGATGGCATCCGCGTCGACCAGCCAGACATGGGTGACCAGGCCCACGGCCACGATGATCGCCGAGGCCAGCAGCAGCCGCCGGCGGAAGTGCGCGGCGAGGACGAGGGCAAGCAGGAGATTCAGCGCCGCGGGAAAACAGAGCAGCGCGAAGTGGTCGAACCACGGCACGAGCACAAAGCTGAACAGGACGCCACCGCCGATGCTGCCGAGGCTGTCGGCCACGTATACGTGGCCGATGCCGGCCGCACCCTCGCGGCGCGCCAGCCATCCGCACGCCAGCGTGAGCAGGGCGCCGGAGAGGACGCAGAAGGGCAGGAGCAGCGCCAGGCTGCCGAGCACGGTTCCGATCACGCCCACCGCAGCGCCGCGGATGAAGACGACGTCGCGCAGCACGCGCACCGCGACCACCTGCATGAGCGGAACCACTGCGACGCAAATCAGCCCAACAACAAGAAGATTGACTGGAGCGGCGACGCCCCCGTCGCCGTCACGCGACGAAGGCGTCGCGTCCCCAGCAGCGGCTTTCGCGGTGGAGCTGGTTTCGTTCCGATGATCTCTCTGCGCGAAGAAACGCCCCAGCCAGGTGCCGGCGCCAGTCAGCAGCAGCCAGCTGCCGAGGCTGATCCCGAACACGAGTTCGTTGCCCGAGAAGGCGCCGAGCAGTTCGCGCATCAGCGCGAGCTGCGTCATGACGGCGGACACGCCGAGGCCGCCCACGGCAAGGAGCACGAGAACGCGGGTGCGGTCAGGCGTGGATTCCGCTGGTCCGGTCATGGGAGGAATTTTGTTTAACCATGGACACAGTTGGCATGGGTAGGGACGCTCTGCTGGCCAGCAGAGTCGCGCCCTCAGAGACGGGCGCAGCCCCTACGACGTATCAGTGGCCATCAGTGTGCATCAGTGGTTTCTTTGTCCGACTCCTTGAAGGATTCGACGTGATAGATGAGGACCGCCACGTCGGGCTGGCGCCAGGCGGAGGGCGCGCAACCGGCCTTCTCGGCGAGGTGGTTGAGAAATTCCACCTTGTCAGGCAGTTGTTCCCAGACCTGCGGCAGATAGGTGGCGCTGCGGCCGCCGATCCGCAGCACCACGCCATCCACGCCCGGTTGAAGCTTATGCAGCAGATCTTCGGGTGAACCGAAGAACAGCGGCAGCGGCTCAGTGAGCACGCTGATCTCAATTTCCAACTGATCCACCTCGCGCGGCGTCACCGGCGGGAACCGCGGGTCGCGCAGCGCCGCATTGCGCGCGTTTTCGATCACCGCCTGGTAAAGCGGTCCCTGCGGCAGGATGTTGCCGATGCAGCCGCGCAGGTCGCGGTTCTTCGTCAAGGTCACAAAGCAGCCCTTGGCCGCGGTGAACTGCGGGGCAAGGGTGGCCGTTGGCAGCTCGGGCAGCTGGCCGGTGGCGGTGACTTCGCGCACGGTCCGGCGGGCGAGGCCGAGCAGGAAGCGACGGTCCGCGGCGGTGAACTGCCGGGCGGCGGGGGCGTAGAACGCGATGGCCGCATAGCCGACGACGCGCGACTTATCGCCGGCGGTGTCGCCGCTGTTGCGACAGTCAAGCAGCCGGGCCTGCCAGCCCCGCTGCTTCGCCACGTGCATCAGCGTGAGGATCGGGATGCGGCCGCACGCCTCCTGGTTCTCCATGGCGCCGAGATCGAGCCGGCAGATGGCGTCGACGCAGCGCCGATCGAGTTCCTGCGCCTTGGCGTAGGAGTAATAGTGGCTGAGGTCCGAGCTCGCGACGAGCAGCGTCCGGTCGTCGAGAATCTGCAGCAGTGCCTGCGCGGCCTTGCCGGGATCCACGTCGCCGAAAACCACGGGCACAACCTGAAAGCTCGTGAGCATTTTCTGGAGGAAGGGAATCTCGACCTCGACGGAGTGCTCCCACGTGTCCGCTTGGTCCACGTCGGGCGCGGGCCGCGAGGCCTGCGGCCACCATTCCGGGCGCTGCACGAGGCAGCGCGGATCGAGCGCAAAGGGCGGGAGCTGGGCGAGACGGCGGGTTTTCTCCGAAACGGGCACATCGCCGAGCGGCGTGCGGAACAGGTCGGCGTTGGTCACCGACGCGGCGCGCAGCTCGGCGTAGTGGGCCGGTCCCATGACCACGACGGTCTGATACTCGCGCCCGGCGAGCAGCTTGAAGGCGTGCGCCGCCACCGGTCCGGAGTAGGGATAGCCGGCGTGCG